>JAITBC010000151.1 GCA_031283785.1 Tannerella sp.
CACAGTTTGTGACAAAAAAACAAATTGCCTTGTTTTTTATCTGATACCGGATTTGCCAAAAGGGAGTTAGTTTTTATATCACAAAAATATTTTATTAATTTTATTTGTCTAATTCAGCAATGTTTTGTAATTTTGCGTTTTATATAACAAACGAATGCCAAGTTTCTCCTCCTGGTAAGAGGAAGTTTGTATAAAATAATTTTAAACTATTGAATATAAGTGAACTATGATTATATGTCATCGAGCGTAATCATATACAAAGGCGAGCTGGATTATATTTCGCGCTGCATACTGGATTATCCGGACATTGAAACAGGCGGTAATCTGTTCGGCTACCGGACGCCGCAGGGTGTTCCGGTAGTGTTGTATGCGCTTGGCCCGGGCGAAAAAGCCCGACATCATCCGACCATGTTTATGCAGGATGTGGATTTTTTCGGCCGTAACGCCGATTTTCTCATCAAGGAACATGCATTGAGCCATATCGGGTCATGGCATTCTCATCATCGGCTCAACCTGTGCGAACCCAGCGGCGGAGATACCGCTTCCGTCCTGGAAGGGATGAGGGAGAGTAACGTAGAAAGCTTTTTGCTGGTTATCGGCAACTGTTACAGTGGAGTGACGACGGCCAATGCATACGGTTTTTCGCTCTCTTCGCACAATTACCGGGAGTGCCGGTGGTCGCTGCTTGACGGCGACAGCCCGTTGAGAATACAGTTCGACCGCGCGCACCCCCATTTGGCATATCAGCCCCGCACGAAATCGGCAGGCGAGCGGTTTGGTAAAAATTATTTTGAAACTATTCATTTACTAAAAAATACAGATATTATGACCGAAGAACGATTAAAAATGGAGTATAAGGTGCTTGCAAGCATGATGTCCGAGAAACAGTTCCGTTTTACGGGATTCAATACGCATAATCCCTGCCTGATGGTTGCGCAGCGCACCAATTCGGGAAAGATTTATACCGTCAAGATCGACCTTTCGGGCAATTTCCCCTATGAAGTGCCGAAAGTGTTTATTACTAATCCCAAACCGTTGTTGACGCGTACGGGCGAACCGATGCTCGGTCCGAGCCACCCGATGCACACGTTGCAGAGCGAAAACGGCTGTGTGAGAATATGCCACTACGGAGCGCAGGACTGGACGCCGCGTGTCACCCTTTCGCAAATCATACTGAAAGTGCGCGTCTGGCTTGAGGTGTATGAAGCATATCTGCTCACGGGCGAACCGCTTGACAGAGTATTGTTATCAGCTGATTATTAAAAGTTTATTTATTAATATTTAATTGTAAAACCGTATGGAATTAAACAGAAAATTAAACACAATTGATGTGCCGGACGCAATTAAACAGGCACGTCGCAGTGATGAAATCGAGTTGGTTTTGGATGAGAATGACGATTTCGTTGCCAAGCCTGTCACCCAAGTTGCTTTAAGCGACCAGCCGGTGGACAAATTGTCGAAAATACCGTATTACTGCCGTTGATGAAGCCCATTATTTATCTGTACCAGGAACAGTTGCAGGACTTCCTGAACGGCAGGAAGGACGCGGCGGGAGTTGCCTACGAATGGAAAGGCGAGGATGTGTTCCACGCATATTTCGCCTATCCCGATGTTGCTCCGACAGGATTCCCGTCGGTATGCCTGTTTTTTTATTGCCGTCCGGCAGAGGACGGCGCTGTTGAAAATGCCGTGCGCCGATTTGCCGACGCCAACCGGCAGGCGGCGGGCAATTCGCGTTATATCGTCGGGATCAGCCTGTTTATCGAAAACGGCACGGTAACGAAACGCGGCGTGGTTTTCGACGGTGAGACGTTTCGCGAGGCCGATGTGAAATATGTTCCCTTGAAAAGCGAACTCTATTCGCGCAGTAAAGGTTTGCTCGAAGTGGATGCACTGGAAAAAAAGAGCGTACTGATAGTCGGGCTGGGCAGCGGCGGCTCACAGATTGCCGTAGAACTTGCAAAGGCCGGCGTGGGCAATTTTACGCTTGTCGATTTCGACCGGGTTGAATTGCACAATATCGCCCGTCACATCTGTGGGGTGAATGAGCTTGGACGCCTGAAAACCAATGCCGTGCGCGACGCCATCCTGCTGAAAAATCCGTATGCCGAAGTCAAAACGCTCGATTTTGATATGAATGAGCATCTGGCGGAAATCGAAGAGGAAGTCGTTGCCGTCGACCTTACCATTGCCGCTACCGACAGCATCGACAGCCGCTATCACCTGAACGCATTTTTGCTCAAACACGGCAAAACAGGGCTTTTCGGCAGGGCTGTCACCCGCGCCGAAGGTGGCGATGTGCTGCGCGTGCGACCGGGCGGCCCCTGCTATGCCTGCCTCACGGGAAGCAACTGGTATAACCGCGCCGACGAGATTTCCGACATCCGGCGGGCAAGGGAAAGCGGGATTATACCCGCCTATACTTCCGAAGAAGATGCACAGGCGATGGTGCAGGTGGGACTTTCGACCGACATTGCACCCATCAATACAATGATGGTGAAAATGGCGCTGATAGAACTTTCGCGCGGTACGGAATGTGAAATCACCGCACTCGACAACGAACTGACATTCGATTATTACATCTGGGCTAACCGCCGCGACAATCATTACCGCAAATGGGCGCCCTACAACAATAATCCCGGCAGGAAAATGCCTACCATCCTCAAATGGTACGGGGTGAAAGTCTCGAAAGATATTGAATGTATGGAATGTAATTACGGCAACAGTTAGCATTTATGGCGCAACGCAGCGGGAACTGGACTTATCAGGGAGACGGGTGGTGGTTGAACCGCGAAACGCTCGAGCTGGCCGAAGGCGGCCCATCTTCGCCACCCGGTGCGTCTGTGCCCGCTACACCGCCGCCGACATATCATCGCCCGTCTTACCGCCCGTCTTACCGCCCGCCTCTCAGCGAACGGATAGACGACTGGTTCGACTCGGATACGGCGGATACCATATCGGGAATTATGGCGTATGGCATACCCGGTATGTTTGTTCTTTCAGTGTTGATATCCCAAGGTTTTTGGTGGGCGTTGCTGGTAGGAGTTATCTGCCTGGCGGCGCATAATATTTTTCTGATAACCGTGGGCGTGCTACGTTGGGCGGCCAGATATTCGATTGTTTTGCCGGTAAGGTTTGTCGAATGGTTTATCGATTTGCGCCTGCTCCGGAAAATCGCTGTTATCGCCGTTGCCGCCGTAATCATCCTGTGGTTTAATTTTTTTGGAATACTGCGCATAACAGGCGGATCTTCAGGCAAAACAGAACCTGCCCGGACGGAAAAAACAAGCGAAGACGCACATATTTACTTTTGCACGGCCGACAATGTGAATGTGCGGGCGCGTCCGTCTTTGCAGAACTCGAGAGTAATCGGGCAGCTGAAACGCGACAATCGGGTTTATGTTGTATCTTTCGATAAACAGAGCGGCTTTGCGACAGTCAGGTACAATGGGCAAACGGGATATGTGGCGGCGCAGTATTTACGACTGTCCGGCAGCAACGGCGGCAATGTGCCGTAGTTATCGGCAAGGATGTGAATATTTAATAATTGAATAAACGTAGAAAAATAATATGTCCAAATCAACAAATGAAGTATCTCCCGACATGCTTGTAATAGGGAGGGAAGACGTAACTTATTACAGTTCGCTGTCTTCCTGTACCGATTTTAATGAAATT
>JAITBC010000179.1 GCA_031283785.1 Tannerella sp.
CCCGCCCCCAGGCCGCCCGCGGCCGCCCGCCGCCGCCCCTCCCCCAATATCGACGATTTTCGCCGTTTCGGGCTGCAACGTTTTCTTATTGTTATCCTGACGTCGTCGTGTTGTCATGCCGAAATCTTTTCAGTTCCATTTTATTGCCGTCCCATTCGGCGTAAGAGAAATGCCGTATCCAGTCACCCGTGATGAGAAGGCGCGCGGCGTCGGCGTCGTTGGCGTTTGCGTTGTTGGCGTTGGCGGCGATGTTGGCGTTGGCGGTGTTTGCGTTGGCGTCATTGGCGGCGGTGTTGGCGTTGGCGTTGTCGGTATTTGCGGATAGCTTTTTGTCGAGCAGTATGTGAAGATGGCCGAACATGAAAAAGTTGATATCGGGATGAGCCTGCAGGCAGGATTCGGCAAACGCCTCCAGGTGTTTTGCGCTGTTGGCCTGTCGAGGTTCATGTTCTTCCGGGTCGGCAGGTCCGTTACGACGGCTGCTCAGCGACCAGCGGCGGGCGAGGCCGAACGTCCAGCGCGGATGAATGGCGGCGTACATGAACTGGCAAAAACGGTTGCGGAAGATGCGTTGCAGGATGCGGTATATCAGCGGACGGTAGCCGACCTCGTCGCCGTGGGCGAGGAAGAACGTCTTCCCGGCGAGTTCGACGGTGAGCGGTGAGCGATGTATCACGGCGCCGATCTCGGCGGGCAGATAATCGAACATCCAGACGTCGTGATTGCCCGTAAAGAGGTGTATTTCGATGCCAAGGTCGGAGAGTTCTGCCAGTTTTCCGAGAAACCGTACATGTCCGCGCGGCGTCACATATTTATATTCATACCAGTAGTCGAAGACGTCGCCTAAGAAATAGACGGCAGCCGCATCCTTTTTGATTTCCTCCAGCCATAGGACTATATTTTTTTCTCCCTCCGGCGCGTTGGGCACGCAGCGGTTGCCGAGATGGACGTCCGAGGTGAAATATATTTTCTTTGCCGGCATATTTTTATACACGTGCGTTATAGCAGTCCAAGTTCGAGTTTGGCTTCATCCGTCATCATATCCTTGTTCCATTCCGGTTCGAAGACAAGGTTTACACGTACGCTACCGACGCCTTCGATACCTGACAGCCTCATGCATACGTCTTCCGTGATAAAATCCGCAGCCGGGCAGTTGGGCGAGGTGAACGTCATTTCAATGACAACATCGCCGCCGTCGCCGACGTCGACGTTGTAGACAAGCCCAAGGTCATAGACGTTAACCGGGATTTCGGGGTCGTATACGCTCCTTAGCGCCTTAATTACCTCTTCTTCTGTTTTCAGAAATTCATTTTCCATTATTTCGAGCTTATGCGTCCTGTATAAGAGCCGTTGCGGGTATCGATTTCGATCTTTTCGCCGGTGTTTATAAAGAGGGGTACGCGGACTTCCGCGCCTGTTTCCACGGTTGCGGGTTTAAGCGTATTCGTTGCCGTATCGCCCTTCATGCCGGGTTCGGTGTAGGTGACTTCAAGGATTACATGCGTCGGGAGTTCGCACGTCAGGATGGTCTCGCTTTCCGCATGTACCATCGCTTCGACCGTATAGCCTTCTTTGAGGAACTGTACGCCCTCTATGCTGTCGCCCGGGATGGATATCTGTTCGAATGTTTCGGGATGCATGAAATTGTATCCCATGTCGTCTTTGTAGAGGAACTGATACGGGCGGCGTTCGATACGGACTTCATCGACCTTTACGCCGGCGTTCCACGTTTTGTCGATCACGCGCCCGGTCGTGACGTTTTTAAGCTTTGTCCGCACGAAAGCCGGGCCTTTACCGGGTTTTACGTGAAGAAATTCGACGATGAAAAAATAATTGCCATCGATATCAAGGCACATTCCGTTTCTAAAATCTGCTGTTGTAGTCATAAATTTCAAGATATTTAATTAAGTCGTTTTTTTAAATTCCGAGTGCAAATATACTGCATGCCGGGAGGAATACAAAATAAACGGGGTTGTTTTTAAGGCAGTATTTCGGAATTTCGGCAGGATTGTTTTTTTTTCCCCCCGCCCGCCGACGCCCGACGCCCGACGGTTGCGGGTTGCGGGTTGCGGGTTGCGGGTTGCGGGAGAGTTGTTTTTTCTTTCCCGCAGGTTGCTGGAGAGTTATATCAGTTGTTTTTTCTTTCCCGCAGGTTGCTGGAGAGTTATATCAGTTGTTTTTTCTTTCCCGTTAGTTGCGGGAGAGTTATACTGCACGCGGCATAGTTTAGTGCATTGCCCGTCGGGCAAACATATCAATAGAAAACACCGGTTGTCAACGTGCCTGATTGCCCATCAGGGCATTCACCTCCCGTTTATGAATCCCCTGACGGGGAACAGGAAAAAGGGATACCCGTTTTTCTATTGATATGATTTCCTCTGCGGGGAAAATATGCACCTGCACAAAATCAGACCGCGTAAAGTATATATCAGTTGTTTTTTTCTTTCCCGCAGGTTGCTGGAGAGTTATACCGGCTGAATTTTTCTTCCCGCATACGGCGGGAGAGTTATACCAACTGAATTTTTCTTCCCGCATGTTGCGGGAGAGTTATACCAACTGAATTTTTCTTCCCGCGGCCTTCGGGAGAGTTATACCGGCTGTATTTTTCTTCCCGCGGCCTTCGGGAGAGTTATACAGGCTGTATTTTTCTTCCCGCAGGTTGCGGGAGACCTATACCAACTGCTTTTTCCTTCCCGCAGACCGCGGGAGACTTATACCGGCTGCTTTTTTCTTCCCGCAGACCGCGGGAGACTTATACCAACTGTATTTTCCTTCCCGCAGACCGCGGGAAACCTATACCAACTGCTTTTTTCTTCCCGCAGACCGCGGGAGACTTATACCAACTGCTTTTTTCTTCCCGCAGACCGCGGGAGACTTATACCAACTGCTTTTTTCTTCCCGCATGTTGCTGGAGAGTTATACCAACTGTATTTTTCTTCCCGCGGTCTGCTGGAGAGTTATACCGGCTGAATTTTTCTTCCCGCATGTTGCGGGAGAGTTATACCAACTGAATTTTTCTTCCCGCGGGTTGCGGGAGAGTTATACCAACTGAATTTTTCTTCCCGCATGTTGCGAGAGAGTTATACCGGCTGAATTTTTCTTCTCGAATATGGCGGGAGACTTATACCAACTGAATTTTTCTTCCCGCATGTTGCGAGAGAGTTATACCGGCTGAATTTTTCTTCCCGCATACGGCGAGAGAGTTATATCAGCTGCTTTTTTCTTCCCGCATACGGCGAGAGAGTTATACCGGCTGTATTTTTCTTCTCGCATATGGCGGAAGACTTATATCAGCTGCTTTTTCTTTTCGCAGCCTGCGGGAGACCTGTACCAACCGGGGTTTGATTTTATTTTCGGCGTTGCATGCGTGCGTGTGTGAAGACTTCTCCTGCCGGCGCAGGTGCGGAGATTTCTTTTTTTGCCGGCGCAGAAAGGCATGTCTGCGAAGAGGTTTTAGCCCTGTTTATGTCGAGCTTGCACTGTAGAAACAGAACGTAATAAAATATTAACGTATAAGATACGGAAACGTCATATTTTTGGAATACTTTTGCCGGCAAATTATAACAAAAAGAAATACCGGTGATGAAATCGAGACAATACTGTAAGGCTCTCTTACGTGAAACGGATAGAAGGTTACGTGAAAAAAACAGGAAGTTTCTGTTTTTCGCATCCGTCGTCTGTTTCCTTTTCTGTCATTGCGTACAGGCTCAACAAATCCTGATACATTCTCACAATGATTATCAACAGCCTGTTCCTTTTTATAAGGCGTATGGCTGCAGAGTATATTCAATAGAGGTTGATATTTTCCATTCCGGCACGGACGGGTTGCTTGTCGCTCATGAGGTATCCGGACTTTCAACCGCCCGTACATTTGAGGATTTATATCTGGGTCCGATTGTCGAGTTGTTCAGGCTGAATAAAGGGCAGGCATGGAAGGAATCCGGCGGCACGTTTCAGTTATTGATTGATATAAAGACGCCGGTTGTACCGACGCTGGACATTCTTGTCTCGAAATTAAACGCTTACCCGGAGGTTTTTGACGCGGCGGTTAATATTCATGCCGTTCGTATCGTAATATCCGGAGATCGTCCCGTGCCTTCGGAATTTTCGGGCTATCCTCCGTATATCTTTTTTGACGGCGACCTCAGGCAGACGTATACGCCGGAGCAATTGCGTCGTGTGGCACTGTTCAGCGAGCCGTTCGACAGATATTCAAAATGGGACGGTAAGGAGGGATATATTATCGATTCGGAGAAGACGTTACTGGAAGAAGCGATTCGGAGAGTTCATTCCATGGGGAAACAGATCCGGTTTTGGGGCACACCCGACAACATGACGGCCTGGAGGGTATTTCATACGTTGGGGGTCGATTATATCAATACCGACAGGCCGGAAGCATGTGTGGATTTCTTTTCGCGGATTTCAGGCCGGGGTTACCGGTGAGAACCGTCCGGCACGTAATACTTAATTGCAAAAATATATGATGAAAACAAGCGCAAAATTTTATTTCAATTACACTGCCCTGTTGATCTTTTTTCCCGGCAGCGTGAACCTGTTTGCTCAGCAGCAAATAAGTCTGTCGGGGAAAGTCCTGGACGTCCGCACGTCCGAGCCCTTGCCGGGAGCTTCGATCGTTATCACGGGCACGGACAGAGGCGTTACTGCCGGCATCGACGGGGATTTCCTTATCACGGTTTCTCCCGGCGACGAGCTCCGTGTAACCTACGTCGGATATAAAACCGTCCGGGAAAAAGTCGGCAAAGGCGCATACGTTGAGATTTCAATGGAGGAAGAATCCTATGCCGTTGGAGAAGTGGTTGTGCTGGGCTATGGCACGGAAAGCCGTAAAGCCAATCTTTCGGTTGCGGTGTCGGGCAGGAAAATCACGGAAGACATCAAGAGCCGTTCTGCTACTCTGATTGAATCGATGCAGGGACAGATTGCAGGAGTGGTGATTTCGAATAACGGCGGCGATCCGTTGTCGTCGCCGACCGTGACCATACGCGGCATGGGGTCGCGCAACGGCGACGCGCCGCTGTACGTCGTCGACGGCGTATCGGGAGCGCCCTTCAATGCGGAAGATGTCGTCTCGGTAACCGTCCTGAAAGATGCCGCCTCGGCTGCTATCTACGGGACGAACGTTGGCTCCGGAGGCGTTATTCTGATAACCACTGAAAAAGCGCGGGAAGGGAATCCGACCGTGTCGGCCCGTGTGAATTATGGAGTTCAGTCGGCATGGAGAAAGCCTCAGGTGCTGAACGCCGAAGAATACGTAAGGGTGCGTACCGATGCGGCGAAGCTGAATGACGTCGCTCTACCGGGCGGGATCGACCCGGATATTTACCCTTATGGGCAGGTCACACGGACAAACTGGATTGATGAAATATTCAGGACGGGAAGCATGCAGCGTTATGCCGTCTCGGTCAATGGAGGCTCAAGCCGGATGAAAGCGTATGCTTCGGCTGAATACGGCAAAATGGAAGGCACCCTGCTGAATACACGCTCCGAAGAATTCGGAGCCGGATTAAATGTCGATTTCAGGATTAACGATAAGATATCCGTTACGGAACGGGTAAACTTTACGTACAGCAACGGGCAGGGGGGAGTGAATACCTCCAGCCACACGGGAGTTACGGCGGCGGCAATGTTTTATCCCCCCTCGGCTACCGTGTATGATACGGATGAAAATGGAAATTTCATCTATGATTCCGCAGGCAACAGGCTGTTCGGCGGGACGGTACCTTCGTGGGCGAACGGCCTGGGCGTAGCCGGGACGTTCGGCGAGATCGTAAATCCGGTTGCCACCCTGATGAGGTTGAAGCAGAACCGTCCGGCGCAACGGATATTCTCGACCACAAGCCTGGTCGTTAATCCTTTTGCAGGGTTGAAATTTACTTCCGGATTCTCAACCGGCAGCAGCAATTATCGTTACGAAGATTTCTCGGTCAGGGTGCTGGAGACAGGAAAAACGAACGATCAGAACTCGCGTACACTGTCGTATTCAAGAACGAACGACCGGCTTTGGGAAAATGTGCTGTCGTATGACCGTAATTTTGATAAGCACCTGGTCAGTGCCATGGCCGGTTATTCGATGAAATATAACGCTTTCTCAACAAGTATTCTGTCTGATTTACCGGATTTCGCGACAGACTCAATCCATTCCTTCGATATACATTCTTCTTTAATCATAAAATCAAATTTACGGCAATAAAACAAATGTATTGCCGTAAATTTGAAAAACGGTTTTCTTACCGTTTATTTCCGCGACGGCTTCCGGTCGGCCTTTTCCATTCTTTTCAGTAATGTTTCTTTTCGTTTATCCAGAAACTTTGTCCGTTTGCCGTCCGTCCGATTTTTGATGTTCATGAAGTAAGTGGAAATTTCGTCCCTCACAGGACGACACCGGAATGCGGTGAACCGATCTTGTCTTCGGCGTCCCAAACCGGCTTGCGGCCTTGGTCAGGCCTGTTGTGCAAACCGGATATGTTTTCCTGTCTGAACCACTCTGTGGATAGTGAAGGGGATCGCCACGTCTTCGCCCGGCAGAACACATGTTTCGCGCCACGTCTCTTCGCCGGCGTATTCCACCACATGGAGCGAACTGGTGATCGCCTTTCCGATGGGAGGTTTCTCCTGATGAAATTCGGACTTCCCCAATTGATTTTCGGGAAACCTCCGTATGAGCTGACAGATACCGTCTGCGCTAATTCGTGCGGAGGCTTGTTTTTTTGTTATCCGGCTTTAAATGACGCCCCGGGCTTTCATTTCGAGATATTTGTTGATGACGTTGACGGACAGTTGATCCGGTTCGGTCAGGAGCGAATAGATGCCGTGCTGTCGCAGTTTGCCGGCGACATGATGTTTTTCGAATATAAACCTGTCGGTTATGACCTGCCGGTAGTATCCTTCTATGGATGCGGGGCGTTCGGCGGCGAAGGTTTTCATCTCTGTATCTTCAAAGAATACGACTAACACGACATGCCGGCGTGCCAGCTGGCGGAGGTATTCTATCTGTCGTTCCATGCCGATGACCGTATCGAAATTGGTATATATAATCAGCAGGCTGCGTTTATTGATATATTTGTTGATGTGTACGTACAGTGAGGAATAATCGCTTTCGCCGAAAGTCGTCTGCTGGCGGTACAGGTTTTCGAGTATCTGTTGCATCTGTCCTGCCTGTTTGCCGGCGGGGATGAAGGTCTCGAAGGTCTCTGCGAACGTAGCGATTCCGGCTTTGTCTTCACGGCGGATAGCGACAAACGAAAGTACCAGCGATGCATTAATGGCGTAATCGAGGAGCGTCATACCCCGGAAAGCATTTTGCATGATACGGCCTTTGTCGATGATGCTGTATATTTGCTGCGAGCGTTCATCCTGATATATATTGACCATCGGGAAATGGCGGCGTGCACTGGCTTTCCAGTTGATCGTCCGGTAATCGTCTCCCTTGATATATTCTTTGATATATTCAAATTCCGTATGGTGTCCCGTCCGGCGTATTTTTTTGATGCCTATCTCCGTCAGGTTGTTGTGAATCGCCATGATCTCATACCGGCGCAGCATGATATATGATGGATAGACGGCAATATCAACCGGTCCCGCGCATTTTATACGGCGGCTGACGACTCCGGCGGCCGTCGTTACGTAAAGCAATACGTTCCCGAAGCCGTACACTCCACGCCGTACGGGACGTAATTTATAGTGTATGACTTCGCGACCTCCCGGTTTTATCTTTACCTTGAAAAGGATGTCGCGACGCTGGAATATCACCGGTATTTCGTCGATAATATCCATATTGACGGTAAATGGATACATGTTTTCCACGACTAAACGGACGTCGTTGTAATCTCCGTTCGAAAATCTCGGCGCACAAAATCTTTCTGCATCCGCCGCTGTTTTGCTGTGCCACAACATGATGTAATCGGCGACGGTCAGCAGTACGAGACATGCCGCGACAGTTTTACCCGCCACAAAAAGCGCAGGTATCATGTAGCCTGCCACGAATAAGACACAGGCGGCTAATCCGGCGATATAAAAACGTTTGGTCAGTAACATAGGCGGCGGTGATGACGGCGGCGGTTTTATTTCGGCACTTCCACTTTCTCAATCAGCCGTTGTACGACTTTGAGCGGCGTAAGTCCTTCCATTTCGGCTTCGGCGGTGAGTATCAGGCGGTGTTGCAGGACGAAGGGCGCTACGGTTTTGATGTCTTCCGGCGTCACAAATTCGCGTCCCTGCAGCAAAGCCATCGCTTTGGCGGATTGCAGCAGGGCGATCGAGGCACGAGGCGAAGCGCCGAGGTAGACCGCTTTACTGTCACGCGTCTGCCGGACGACGGATGCAATGTAGCGAAGCAGGGAATTTTCCACGAATACCTTCTCCACGTATGTAAACATATGCAGCAGGTCTTCGCGCGAGATGACGGCTTTCACATCTTCCGCCTTTGCCAGGCGGGCGTTCCGGTGATGACGTTCCAGTATCTCAATTTCTTCGTCGAGCGAAGGGTAGGGGATGGCTATTTTCATCATAAACCGGTCTAACTGCGCTTCGGGAAGTTTATACGTGCCTTCCTGTTCTACCGGGTTCTGAGTAGCCAGTATCGTATACATGGGGCTCATCCGGTGAAGTTCGCCGTCAATTGTCGCCTGCCGTTCTTCCATCACTTCAAACAGTGCGGACTGTGTTTTTGCCGGAGCACGGTTCACTTCGTCGATGAGTACGATATCGGCAAATACCGGTCCGGGATGAAAGCGAAATTCGCTCGTTTTCATGTCGAAAACAGACGTCCCCAGTACGTCCGACGGCATCAGGTCGGGTGTGAACTGTATGCGTGAGAAATCGGCATTTATAAGCCGTGCGATCATCTTTGCAAGCAGTGTCTTGGCAACTCCCGGCACCCCCTCGATCAAGACATGTCCGCGTGCAAGTATAGCGGAAAGTATCAGGTCTACGGCGCGTTCCTGTCCGACAATAACGCTGCCGATGGCGATTTTCAGTCGGTTCACCTTTTCCGTAAAAGGCGCCGGATTCATTGTTTCATTTTGATCTTCCATATTGTTTTACTTTTTTTTATGTTTTCAATGTCTGTAATATGTCATTCATACCGTCGATACACTGTTTTAATTCCAGGTCGTGCAGACCGGAGGAACACAGGCCTCTGTTGATGTTATTTATAAGCGTGCGGAGAATATCGTTATTTATGCCGGTTTTTTCCGACAGGCGCGTATATGTCGCTTCGCCGGGGGCTTCGTACTGCAAGTCGGTTCCCGTCCGACGTTTCACTTCGGCGCAGAAATACATGTGTTTCAATTTAAGTAGTTCCCTGTTATCGTGCTTCTGGTAATACAGGTTACTGATGAGTTGCATGAAGCCGAATGTACGGTTTGGAGGCGTTTTTACTATCGGGATAACCCGTTGGCGGCGTTTTGCGGTAAATATCATGAACAGCACCAGCAGGGACAGGATGGAATAAGTTGCCCACCGTAGAGGCGGCTCCGACAGCACATAGCGTAGCGGAGACCCGGGCTTCCCGTCGTGCCTGCCGTATGCTTCCGTCCTGACGAGAGGCCTGTCTTTCATATAAGATAAAAGGCGGAATGTATACGAAGCGTTATTCCCGTCGAGAACGCCATAGTTGGTAAACATCAGAGGCGTTGATACAATAAACAGCTCTCCTTTTCCGATAAACGCCCTCACGGCAAGCGGTTTGTTTTCTTCATTCCACACGAGCGTTTCCGAAGAATCGCAGTTCAGGAAATGTTTATGTCTATCGCCGTTGATATAAACCGGGTGCATCTGTGGATATACACTGTAGACGTGTGGGGAATTAAGCGTGTCGGCGGCTGCGGAATATATACTGTCGCGCTGTTTTGACACGTCGGTAATATAGCGTTTTATATTCGGCAGGAAACCGTCGTATTCGATTTTGAAACCGAGAGTATCTTCGAGTGCATGCGAGAAACTGTTCGAGCATATCATTATCCTGTTTCCGGCATGAATCAGTCGATAGAGATATTCGATATCCGTTTCGTTGAAGTTGATTTTGTTTTCGGTAATCAGGAAAGCGCGCGGGGGAGTGATGGAATCCGCTTCCTGCATGATCCGGTAAAAAGTCTTGTCCGTAACCGTATAGTTATTGACGGATGAAGATACGACGTCATCAAAGACATAACTTCCGAACGGTTCCTTATCGTTTTTGTCGAAGGTTGGCGTCCATATAAATTCATGTGGGGACATGTATTCGAACAGGAATACAAAAACAAAGCATACGCCCAGGGATATCATATAAATTCTGCCGCCTTTCATCCGTTCCTCGTCATCATCCTTTTTCGATCATACCCTGTATCTGTTTCCGTATATCGTTCATGGTATCAACCCGTTCCGGCGATGCCGTGTAATTGCCGTATCTTACCTGCAGAAAATAATTTGTCAGTTCACGGAGCGGCTGTTTTATTTCTTTTTTCCCAACCTCATACAGGTACTCTGTCGGGGTTTTGTGGATCTGCCAGTCGATAAATCTGTTGTCCGAAAGAAGGCGAAGCGTCTGCAGGTAAATCATCCTTATCGCCAGCCGGTAATTCCTTTTGTCTAAAGCCGCGGAAATTTCTTTATCGAAATCTATTTCGTGGATGTTTTCTTCTTCCACGTTATATGGTAAAGTCGTCGTTTTTCCGGGACGCATAAAAAGTTCCGGGCGTTTCCTGTACAAAAAAAACAAAACGGCAAATAATGCAGCAAGGAAAAGGAAGATCATGACGGGCGTCGTATACTTTTCTTCAAATTTCCCGTTGAAAATGGAGTTTATCAGGCGGTTGAACCATTCGGATACAATATCGAACCAGTTGTATTCGGGCATATTTAACTGCGAGTTATAATCAAACCGCTTGTCTGATTGGTAACGTGCAATTTTACCTGTGTCGTATGCGATGGTATCTGCCTGGAATTTCATGCCTTATAACCGGTTGAAATTTGAGATGTTGGATTCTATCGTCACTCCTTCCGCTTTTTCCCGTGCATGGAAATAATGGAAAGCAAGGCCGATAAGGCCGACAGTTGAAGCGGCATACGCGCCATAAGTCTGTATCAGTCCTAAAATAAAGACGGCGAATTTATAGATAGCGGATTGGTTCAATGTCGACTCTGCAGTTAAGGATAACACGTGGCCGAAGAGCGTAACGATGTACCACGGCAGTGTCGTGAGCGTTTGTACTACGGACGATACAATGCTCAACACAATGAAAAGTCCGAGCATCCCCCACAGCGTTTCCGTTCCCAGTTTCCAGGCTTTTGTTATGGCGTCGGGAAAGCGTATGTCATGTTCGAAAATATATACCGGCATAAGCATCATAAACGGGATAAGTAGCAGGAGCGCGATGATGAGAATCGGAATGGTGATAAAGAGTGAAACGGCAGATACCAAAACAGCTAAAATAGCGGCTATGCCTGTGATAACGATACATATCAGAATGAAAAACAAAGAAATGCGCAGACATTTCCAAATGTTCCGGACAAGATTTTCTTTGAAGTCGTTCAGCGTAACATGCCCGAGTCCGTCTTCACGTGTTGCATATGCCTGCATCATTGCATACACCATGCCTGAGATGATAGCCGCTCCGATTAAAGAACAAAAGAGTATCACCCCGTAGTTAACAAAGAAAGTGACGGCGGAACTGCCTGCCATGCGTCCGAAAGATGATGCGCCGCCGCTGCCGGCAGAGGAGAAACCGGCGCTTATAAAAGAGTTCATGGCGAAAGTTTGTATTAAACAAACCGGCATGATGAGATAGAACGTGTATTTTAACAGCGGTTTCCAGTTTTCGCGTATGAAATCGAATGTTACATTCAATTTTTCGGAGAAAGTACGCTCTCGATAATATTCAATTCTTGATTTTCGATAATTCATAATGTCTTAAATAGGGTAAAATAATATAGTAATAAATCACACAAACGAACGAAAAGAGGATGACGGCCAGGCGCACGGATGTCGGATATTCGGTATGGCGCGTCAGGTAACTTTCAATGAATCCGGCCGCAATGAATACCGGCATCAGTCCGGTAATAATTTTAAGCCCGCGTTTTGCACCCTGCCTGAATGTATATCCTCGCGAATAGCTACCGGGGAAAAGCCATCCGTTGCCTAATACAAAGCCTGCCGCTCCGGCGATGATAAGCGCCGAGATTTCAAACGTACCGTGCAGCCAGATAGCCAAAACCGATTCCCAGCCTGCATTATGCTGAAAAAAGAACGTTTGGAACGTTCCCACCATTACGCCGTTATAAAATAAAAGAAAACCTGTACTGAAACCGGTGAACAAGCCCATTACAAAAACACGGAACGAAACGCCGATATTATTGAACGTAATATTCAGAAACATCGGAAGTTCGTCCGAACGGTCGTATACTCCCATCGGATTCCCATTCTCAATATTATTCAGCGTCATATCAACGTACCCGTTCCCCAGTATGAGGCGTCCGAACGTGTCGTCGTTCATGACGGAGATAACACCGATCATTACACTTATAATGAATACCGAAAACGAATAAAAAAGTTCTTTACGCGAGATATACATCGCATCCGGGATTTCCTGTGTCCAGAACGTGATGATGCGCGAATAGTTTTCTTTCCTGTTTTTGTATAACTGGTTATGCAGCGCGGAGGCCAGGCTGTTCAGGTATATTGTGATGCGTGATTTGGGGTAATGCGATCGCGCAAACGACAAGTCCGAGGTGATTTCCACGTATGCGTCGGCCAGTTCGCCGGGATTGTGTGCAGCGGCTTTGTCTACAACTTTTTCCAGCGACTTCCATTTTTCGATATTTTGACGTATAAAAGAAACTTCTTTCATCTTTTTTACTGAAATGTTTTGCAAAAATAATATATTTGCGGATAAATTCAAATAATTTATGGCGGAAACGAAAATAATAACAAGTCAATATGTACGGATCGATCAAACCCCGGCAGGAATTGGAGAGCGTATTTTCGCACGTATATTGGACTGTCTCGTTATGATATTGTACGTGATCGGATTGTTTTATCTGATAGATTACCTGAATCTGGATGATTTTAACGGGACATTTGCCCTGGTATGCTTCGTTGCAATGTTTCTGCCGGTTATCTTCTATTCGTTTCTGTGGGAGATATTAAACCGTGGACGCTCGCCCGGCAAAACGGTTTTCGGTATGCGTGTCGTGATGCGCGACGGTACAACGCCGACGATAGGGGCTTATTTTATGCGATGGCTGTTATTGGTAGCCGATACATGGGGCTGGATCGGGATTATTGTGATTCTTTTAAACAAAAACAATCAGCGACTGGGCGATCTTGCGGCCGGGACAATTGTCATTAAAGAAAAAGATTATCACCGTATTCACGTTTCGCTCGATGAATTTAATTATCTGAGCCGCAATTATCATCCCGTTTTTCCTCAGGCGGAAAATTTATCGCTTGAACAGGTTAATACAATTAATGAAACGCTGATGCGCCGGGATGTTAATCGCCCGCAACGCATTGCCATGCTTTCAACTAAGGTAAAAGAGTTCCTGAAAATTATGCCGTCGGTTGACGACGAAACTTTCCTTCGGACGCTTACCCGCGATTATCAATATTACGCTTTGGAAGAAATCTGAAATTAGCGGACAGCGAGCGCGGGGGTGGCGGGTAATAGCAAAGAAGACACTGTGATTCTTAATTTATAAATAAAAAAAGAAGTGCTTATGAAACGGAAATTATTTTATGTAACGCCGGTTTTGTGCCTGCTGTGCGGGACGGTGACCGACATTCATGCGGAAGAGAAGGCTTATGCGGTAACGGTCTCAAACGGATGGGATGAACGTAGAGAAAATGAGCCTGTGGTTTTGGATATCAAAGGGTTGAAATGCGGATTTGACGTCGTATCGGCAGTCGTGACGGAGGTTTACGACGGGGAATCATCTCCGTCGGGCGGGAATGTTGAGGTCGCCTCACAGCTGGATGATCTCAACGGAGATATCCTTGCCGATGAGCTTGTGTTTGTTGCGGATGTGCCGCCGCGTTCGGCAAAGACATTTCGTGTTGTCGTCTCCTCCGGCGGGAAACAAAAGGAATACCCTCCGCGCGTTTATGCCGAGATGCTCGTGAGCGATAAGAACGGGAAGCATGTTCAGATTTCTTCGCTGACCATACCGGGGACGAGTAATATCTATAATCAGTTACATCATCACGGCCCGGCATTTGAATCGGAACTTGTCGCTTACCGCATCTATTTTGATCAAAAGCAGACGGTTGATATTTACGGTAAATTTAATAAGGGATTTGAAATTGAAGAATCGCAGTTTTATCCGACCGACGAGCAGTTAAGCCGCGGCTTTGGCGACGACGTATTGCTCGTCGGCGGAAGTTGCGGCTTGGGTACGCTGAAAGGCTGGGACGGGACGAAGGCGACACATATAACGCCGGTCGAAAGCCTTCGGGAATCCATCGTCGCCGGTGGGCCTGTACGTACGGTTGTCGATGTCGTTTCTGCCGGATGGCAATACAGTGACGCTGTTTTGCAAATGAGAGTCCGTTATATACTATATGCCGGGCATCGTGATTGTGAAGTGCGGGTTTCATTTGATCGCCCGTTGAAACAGGAGATATTTTCTACGGGGGTACTGCGGATAAAGGAGTCGGTATCATATTCCGACCACAAAGGCCTGATCGCATGTTGGGGTACGGATTGGCCGGTCAACGATACGGTTAAATATGCAAAAGAAACCGTAGGCCTGGCAACGTCCCTTCCGCAGGAACTTATCCGTTCCGAAATACATGACAGGGCTAATTATCTCTATCAGATAAGCGCGGAAGGAAAACGGGGCTTTACTTATCATATCATGTTTACTTCAATGAAAGAAACATTCGGATATAAAACGCCGGAAGCATGGTTTGATTTTGCCGGCAAATGGAAGGAATATCTGCGGCATCCCTGCCGGATAACGGTAAAGATGTGATATATGAAGATCCGGGACGACGGGCACAGGTGTTAATGAAGTGCGCCGCGCTCGGTTCTTGCCGGACGAGAGCTGCTTCCGGCGCAAACGACATGCAGGTGGTGTTAATAAAGTGCGCAGACAGGGCTTACCAGCCGAAAGCATCGCTTTTCATCCATAATCCCTGTGCTTTCATTACCTGTTCGATGATGTCGCGGGCGACGCCGTCGCCTCCGTTTACGGGGGAAATGTATTTTGCCAGCTGTTTTATTTCCGGGACTGCATCGGCAGGAGCGACCGGCAGTCCTGCTCTTTTCATTACTTCGTAATCCGGAATGTCGTCGCCACAATACATCACTTCTTCATCGTTCAGACCGGTTATGATAAGGAAATCTTCATAATCCTCCGATTTCACGCTGCTTCGCATATAAATATGCCTGATACCCAGACGTTCATATCTGGTTTTGACGGCTCCGGTATATCCGCCTGTTATGATTCCTACTTTAAAGCCTTTCTTCACGGCTAACTGTAACGCATACCCGTCTTTTATGTTTACCGTACGCATCGGATCCCCATTTGTGGCAAGCGATATTGTGTTTGATGACAGTACGCCGTCTACGTCAAAAACAAATGCTTTTATTTTATTAAGATCGTAATTTATCATGAGATATAGCAGTTTGTGTTGTTAAAGAGTGGTGATTGGTGGCGAATAGCCTGTTATTTTTGTTTTCTCGTGTATGTTTTTACTGATTGATTCGTATATATTGCGTATATCGGGATCGTTCAGCAGGGCAAGATGGCGGTTTATGATATCGCGGTCGTACCTTACGGCAGGGCCGGTCTGTGCCTTACCGGGATTCATTGTGTACAGTTTGTTTGCCGTTTCATCAATTAACGGTTGCAATACCTTCCGGTCGATGCCCTGTTCTTCAAGTATCTGCGTCGCTATGCGATACATGTGATTGCTGAAGTTGCATGCAAAGGCGGCCGCTAAATGAAGATATCCGCGTTTTTCGGAAGTCATTGAATAGACATTCTCCGATATTCTTTTTGCAATGTTCCGGATATCCTTTTCGCTTGCCTCGGTATTTCCTTCTACGAACAACGGTATTCGACGGAAATCCGTATCACGCTCTTTCGATAATGTCTGCAAGGGATAAATTACGCCGTAACGTTTCGCGTATCCGTTAAACACATCGACCGGTACGCTTCCGGCCGTATGTAACCAGAGGCCGTTGTTTGCAGGGATTTCTGCCGTTATGATAGGGAGAATATCATCTTTTATCGAAAAAACATATATATCGGCATCCGGACGGATATGTCCCGTTTCCGTTACGAAGCCGCATGCTAACTGCTCCCCAAGCATACGCGCATGATCCTCCGTACGGCTGAATACTTGTATGATAGAAAATCCGGCATCTTTCATAGATAGCGACATACGCGCAGCAACATTACCTGCCCCGATAAAAACGACCTTCATTTGCTCTCTTATATTTTCGGTGCGAAGATACAACATTTACGCAGCAGTTCCAACCGGTTCGGTAAAAAATCCTCCATACTCATAGTCGGCAGAAAACGATGAAAACGGGCTAAGTATCCGTTTCAAGTCCCGGAATGCCGGTTTTCCTTTTTACTTCGTGATATCCGGCGACAGTTGTTCGTTCATGGCTGCAGCAGCTTTCCGTCCGTCGCCCATTGCAAGGATCACGGTGGCGCCGCCGCGGACGATATCGCCTCCGGCGTATACATCCTCCATAGACGACCGCATGGTATCTTCGTTGACGACGACGGTTCCTTTTCGCGTTACTTCAAGTCCGCTAAACTCTCTTGGGATAAGCGGATTTGGGGATACGCCGACGCTGACGATTACTTCGTCTACGTCTATCGTTTCAATTGCACCCTCTATCGGCACGGGGCGGCAGCGGCCGGAGGCATCCGGTTCGCCGAGTTCCATTTTCTGTAAGCGCATCTGTTTGACAAAGCCGTTTTCATCACCCAGATATTCTATCGGGTTATGTAAAGTGAGAAATTCCACACTTTCTTCTTTTGCATGTTTGACCTCCTCGATACGCGCCGGCATTTCATCTTCGCTGCGGCGGTATACAATCATCGCTCTTTCCGCACCCAAACGGCGGGCTGTACGTACGGAATCCATGGCCGTGTTGCCGCCGCCGATTACGGCTACTTTTTTCCCTTTCAATACAGGCGTGTCGCTATCGGGATTGGCGGCGTCCATGAGGTTTATGCGCGTCAGGTATTCGTTTGACGACATTACGCCGATAAGGTTTTCGCCCGGTATGTTCATGAAATTGGGTAATCCTGCGCCGCTGGCGACGAATATGCCTTTGTATCCTTCGTCATGAAGGTCGTTGTAGCTGATCGTCTTGCCGACAATACAGTCGGAGATGAACCGGACTCCCATTTTCCGCAGGACATCTATCTCTACATCGACGGTTTTGTTCGGCAAACGAAATTCCGGGATGCCGTATTTCAGGACGCCGCCAATCTCATGCAGCGCTTCGAAAACGGTTACGTCATATCCGTATTTAGCCATATCTCCGGCGAAGGACAACCCGGCGGGACCGGAGCCGACAACTGCGATCTTAATATTATTCTTCGTCGCCGTCTCAGGTATGGATATGTTCCCGCCGTCGTGTTCACGGTCGGCGGCAAAACGTTCGAGATAGCCGATGGCGACGGGTTCGTTTTTCATTTTCAGGTGAATACATCTGCTTTCGCATTGTTTTTCCTGCGGACATACGCGCCCGCAGACGGCAGGCAGCGAACTTGTCGCTTTAAGAATCCTTGCCGCCTCCTGGAAGTCGCCCCGTTCGATATTTTTTATAAATGCGGGAATGTTGATGTTTACAGGGCATCCTGTCATACATGAGGGGCTTGGGCAGTCGATGCAACGTTGTGCTTCTCGTACGGCTTGCGCTTCGGTCAGTCCCAAATTAACTTCTCCATTATTATGGCTGCGATATTCGGGGGCGAGTTCGTTCATCTTTACACGCGGTATCGACGTGCGTTCTTTGTTCTTCATCTTATGACGCAGTTCTTCACGCCATGCTTCTGTCCTGTGGGTTGTGATATCGTTGTTTGTGTTCATTTTCAATTTTTGACTTTCGGTTAATACCTTGTAAGATTGTTATTCCATTGTTTTATAAGAGCGCTGGCGCATCATCATCTCGTCGAAATCTACCTGGTGAGCGTCAAATTCCGGCCCGTCGACGCAGACAAACCGGATTTTGCCTCCGACCGTAACGCGGCAGGCGCCGCACATGCCCGTACCGTCAACCATAATTGTATTCAATGACGCAATCGTCGGTACGTTATATCTTTTCGTCAGTTCGGAAACGAATTTCATCATTATTGCCGGTCCGATAGTCACGCACAGGTCGACTTTTTCCCTGTTGATGACAGCTTCTACGCCGCTCGTCACCAAACCTTTGACGCCGTATGAGCCGTCGTCGGTCATGATTACGACTTCGTCGGAGGCGGCTTTCATCTGTTCTTCCATGATGATCAGTTCTTTCGTTCTTGCAGCAAGGACGACAATAACCCTGTTGCCGGCTTTATGGAACGCTTCGACAATCGGATAGAGGGGGGCAACTCCCACGCCTCCGCCGGCGCATACTACCGTGCCTGCTTTTTCTATGTGCGTGGCTTGTCCCAACGGACCGACTATGTCGGTTATGTAATCGCCGACATTCAGCCTGCAGATTTTTTCGGATGACTTGCCTACAGCCTGTATGACGAGATCAATCGTTCCTTTTTCCGTATCTGCGCCGGCGATTGTAAGCGGGATACGTTCGCCTTTCTCTCCGAGGCGGACAATTACGAAATGTCCGGCTTTTCTGGAACGTGCAATGAGCGGAGCTTCGACTGCGAGCTTCACTACATTTTCCGAAAAGCGTTCTTTTCCTACTACTTTGTTCATTTATTATTTTATTAAGTTATTATATAATGTTTTTCGCGTCTCATTTGAATAAATCTTTATCGCGGACAAGCATCAGTAACGATGAATGAGGCAATATCAGGTATTTCTCGTTATTGATAAGCACTTCAAATCCGGCATTGTGAAGATAAACGGCTAAATCGCCTTCTTTAGCCTGTAGCGGAAGATAGGATACTTTTTCTTCTTTCTTTTTCCACGGCTCATCGTCTTCGGTTTGCGAAGGAAGGGGAAAACCGGGGCCTGTCTTTATCACATAGCCTGTCTGAAGCTTTTCTCCTTCCTGCACCAATGGAGGCAGGAGTAATCCCGACTTTGTTTTTCCCTGCGGATTTGTAGGTTTAACAAGCACCTTGTCTCCGATCATCAGGAATTTATCAAGTTCTTTATTGTCAATAGATAATTGCATAATAATCGAATAAATTAAAAAAAATCGTGCAAACTTACATGAAAAACTTTGGTTTTACAAGTGCGTGCCGTAAAAAATACGGCTACTTGATATCGTTTGCCCGTAAAATTTCGTTTTTGTGTGTCATTACGGCAGAAATTAATCCGGCTACGCAATTTGCATGTGACACAGGCTTGTCGGGCAGTGATAACGTTATCCTGTTCGGACGTGAACAGCGTATACTTACGTTGGATTCTTTTGTTGAGGAAGGCCTGAATCCGTTACGTATCAAAGCGTTCCCGACCCAATAGGCGGTGTTGAACTCTCCTTCGACGGCAATGGGGCATGATGGTTTGTCAGCCGTCAGTTTGCCGGTCGAAGAATCGAAAGTTATTCCCTTTTTATCGAAGAAGGTTTCAAATGAATGGCTCAGGATAAGGTCTTCGGGGACGCCGCACATCACCGGACGGCCTTTTTCCTGTAACCACAGGCAATCGCTCATTTGTATTGCCAGCTCCAGGTCGTGTGTCGATAGAAGTATGGCTTTTTCCTGTTCCGTTGCCAAATGGTGCAGCAGCGACATGGTCTCGATGCGGCTCGTCACATCAAGAAATGCAGTCGGCTCATCTAATACGATTATCGGGCATTGTTGCGCCAAAGCTTTGGCGATTATTATCTTCTGCCGCTCGCCGTCGGATAGCTCGGATACGTAGACGGCGGATTTATGGATCATGCCGACGGCCGCCAGAGATTCTGCAACGATGCGTTTGTCGCCCATATTCAGGCGACCGAAAAATCCGGTGTATGGATGACGTCCGAGCGAAACGAGTTCCTCTGCGGTGATACCTCCCGCATTTGTTTTTTCGGTCATGACGACTCCGATTGTACGGGACAATTCTCCCGGTGAATAATCGGACAGCAAACGTCCCCTTATACGGATTTCTCCGCCGAGAGCCGGCTGGAAACCGCACAGTGTACGCAGAAGTGTTGATTTCCCGGCTCCGTTTAGTCCCAACAGACTCGTCACTTCTCCGGCATACAGCTGCAACCGTATCGAATCGTGAACGATTTTACGCCTGCGGCCTTTTTGCGTATATCCGATTACCAAACCGGACGTTTCGATGACCGGCGAATGTGTCGTATAAGGCGTCATATGTGACATGTTAATTAAAATATTGTATGTTTTTTCTGTTTATAATCACATAGATGATAACCGGCGCCCCTATCATCGGAGTGACGGCATTGAGCGGCAGAACGCTGTCCGTGCCGGGGAATGTCGTCAACAAATTACATAATAACGCTACACATGCTCCGGATAATATCGTTACGGGCAATAGTACGGTATGATTTGAAGAGCCTGATAATAAGCGTGCAATATGCGGGACGGCAAGGCCGATGAAAGAGACGGGGCCGCAAAAGGCAGTGGCTGTGGCCGTCAGCAGTCCTGTACAAAGCAGAATGATGATGCGCATGCGTTTTACTTTTATACCCAGATTGGCAGCGTACATCTCGCCCAAAAGTAAGGCGTTAAGGGGCTTTATCAATAGTAAAGATACGAATAATCCGGCAGATGAGCAAATCGTGAAGAACGGCAATCGCTCGTTTGAAACGCCTGAAAAGTCACCCATGCCCCACATTACGTAGGCATGAACCCTGTCTGCCGATGAGTAATAATTAAGGATCGATATGACGGATGAAGCAAGATATCCTATCATGATGCCGATGATAAGCAGCATCACCGCATTTGTTACTTTGCCCGAGAAATAAATGATGATGCCGAGTATGATGCACGCTCCTGCAAACGAGGCAATAGTGATTGCTATAGAACCGCTGAAGGAATATGTCGCGAATAATTGGAAGGAGTTGCCGAAAAAGAGCATTACTAATGCGACGCCAAGATTAGCTCCGTCGCTTATGCCGAGGATGGATGGTCCGGCCAGCGGATTTTTGAAGAGCGTTTGAAGCAGTAATCCGCTTGTCGCCAGTGAAGCTCCGGCCAGCAACGCCGTTATCGCCTGCGGGAAACGTGATTGCGATATGATATGTTGCCAGGCAGCATTTTCCGTTTCTCCGCCTGATAAAATGTTGACAACCTCCACAAACGGTATGGATACGGCCCCGTATATCAGGTTAGCGGCAAATAGTGCAATAAGTATACATGCCGATGCCGGGTAAAAAAACGTTTTCCTGCAAATCATTCGGTTTAAATGCCTTTGTGCAAATTATTCCGCAAAGATACGGTTTTATTTTACAGCATTTGTAATAATGGATTTTTTCGAGTATATTTGCAGGATAATTTTTAAATTTTTCAATCATGAAATATTCGTTTGTTATTGTCTTTTGTTGGTTATTCAGCCATTTATGTGTTGCGCAGATATACGATGAATACGAGGAACTGACCGATACGAAACCTCATGACGGCGACGCGGTATGGAATAAAATGCCATCGTCTCCGCAAATCGGTTGGGGCAGCGTCGATATACGGTATGCAAAGCTGAATATCCCGGAAATACGAAAAAATAATATGTGGAAAACGAAAGCATGGAAAGGTGAACGCGTGAATGCGCAGGCGGTGATATGGACAAAAAACTTACTGTCGGACGTTAAAATAAACGTCGGCGCTTTGACCTCCGGGTCGTCCGTTATTCCATCTTCAGCCGTTCGCCCGTCTTTTGTTCGTTATGTGATGACGGACGAACTTAATAAGGACGGAAAAAGCGCTTGCGGCCATCGTGCGAATAAAGCGGAATGGGATTCTTCGATGGTTGCGGATGTTCTGTATAAACCTGAATTAAAGGAGATAAAAGCGTGTACTGCGCAGCCGGTGTGGTTCAATGTCCGTATTCCTCGTGATGTACGTGCCGGCGTTTATAAAGGAGTTGTGACTGTTTCGGGAAAAAATTTTGCGGATATGAAACTGAATCTTGAAATTACAGTACTGAATCATATTTTACCTCCCCCCGACGAATGGAATTTTCATCTGGATTTGTGGCAAAATCCTTATGCCGCAGCACGTTATTATAATGTGTCTTTATGGAGCGACGCTCATTTTGAAGCAATGCGTCCCGTCATGAAAATACTTGCGGATGCCGGACAGAAAGTCATTACCACCACAATCATGCATAAACCCTGGAACGGACAGACAGAGGATTATTTTAACAGTATGATCGCGAAAATTAAAAAAATTGACGGTACATGGGAATATGATTATACGGTTTTCGATAAATGGGTTGAATTTATGATGAGTATAGGTATTGATAAACAGATAAATTGTTATACGCTTATACCCTGGGCGCTGAGTTTTGATTATTTTGATCAGGCGACAAACAGTATACGGTTTATCGAAACCAAACCGGGCGATGCCGCATATGAAGATTATTGGGGCGTTTTCCTGAAAGATTTCGCCTCGCATCTGCGTGTCAAAGGCTGGTTTGAACGTACGACTGTCGCGATGGACGAACGTGGCCTTGAGGCAATGAAGGAGGCAATAAAAGTGATCCGGAAAGCCGATCCCGAATTTAAGATATCGCTTGCCGGAAATTATCATGGAGAAATAGAAGATGAGTTATATGATTTGTGTATTTCTTTCGGACACAAATTCCCGAAAGAAGTGAAAACTGCCCGCGAAAAGGCCGGTAAAATCAGTACGGTTTATACATGTTGTGCCGAAGCACGCCCGAATACGTTTACGTTCTCTCCGCCGGCCGAAGCAGCATGGATCGGATGGCATGCGGCGGCAGGCGGTTACGACGGTTATCTGCGGTGGGCGTATAACAGCTGGACGGTTGACCCGCTGCGTGATTCCCGCTTCCATACATGGGCGGCCGGAGACTGCTTTCTTGTATATCCCGGATATAGCAGTATCCGTATGGAACGACTTGTTGAAGGTATTCAGGACTATGAAAAGATACGTATTTTACGGAAAGAGTTTGCAGATGAAAAAGCGATCGGTAAACTAAATAAATTAGATGCCGCCGTTTCGATGTTTTCCGATGAAAATATATGGCTGCGCGATGCGACGGAAGATGTTAATACCGCACGCAACGTCTTGAACGGCTTTTGATATTGGGGACGGACATAACATCGGGCGCCCCGACTGCCTTAATGTCGGTATTTGAGGCAGTCAGAACGTCAATATCCGCGTGTTTTTTGATATACCCTAAAATCCGCAATCAAAAAAATCGGTAGTTTCGTTGAAATTACAGGAGTATCTTGGGAAATTTACAGTGCGATCTTTATACATATTTTTGGTTATCGCAAGGTATTTTGACGCAGTAGGGGTACATTCTTCGGCAGTCAAAGAGAAGGATAGGCGGCAAAAGGGGCTTCCGGGAACAAACGGGCATACCTCTCCCTCTGCCTGTTTGTTTTTCAGACAGACATAACCGGATAATTATCCGAATCTCACCCGGTGATAAGGCCTGTCGGTGTAAAGCCGAAGTTTGTGCTGCCGTCCCTGCCTTATCCATATCCCGGCTACGCATATGAAACGGAAGATAAAGCGCTTTAGACGTATAGAGGGCTGTATGTCGTCGAAGACTTCCGCTCGCTCCGCGACGGTTATAATATTCATTCACTTCCTTATCGGAAGATTCACGGTCGTTTGTCAATATGCAGCGGTAAGTGAATTTCTCGCCCTCAAAGAATGGTCAAAATATGGATAAACACACAATTTTAGACTGTTACCGTGATAAGAACAAAGTTGAAAAATATTTGATACGGTAAAAAACGGGATGGATGGGAACAGGCTGCGCTCACATTCGGCATACAATACCGACGGACGACTGTTTATCAAATTTATTGCGCTGATTATTTACATGCAAAT
>JAITBC010000305.1 GCA_031283785.1 Tannerella sp.
AAAGAAGCGTGGAATCACATACTTCAATGTAGAGGCACTGGTATACCCGAAAAGGAAGACATGCAAACCCACGCCATACTTTCGTATAGCATGAACACTGCGCCTTCGTCTCCTTTTCTTGAAAATTACCAGTTTTCTACATTGAGACGTTCAGCGAACGTTATGTTATATATAAACGGACGAGTCCGTTAAATTTTATATTTCTGCCGCAAAATTAGATGAAAATCGTGCGATTTCCAAGCGCATGCAATGAAAAAAAATCACCGGAACTGCCAATTTATTTGATTGCGGGTTTCAGGTAACAGTATACATTGAATATATTTTGCTTTGGAATACAAATAATGCGACTGCTTTCAGAAACTGTTTTTTCCCTGTCGGTTTCCGCTAATTTGATGCGGTTACGGTAAAAATAGACAAACATATTTTGTATTCCTCTCAATTTGCACTATCTTTGCAGAGTATATTATAATATGAGAAGATATACACATATAGCAATCGTATTTCTTTTGAGCCTGTTAAATATTCAGGCCCAAAAGAGTTTTACCGTCGTAATAGATCCCGGACATGGAGGCAAAGATCCCGGGTGCGTAGGCTCCATATCGAAAGAAAAAGTTATTAACCTTGCCGTAGCTATGAGGCTCGGATCACTGATAGAACAAAACCATAGCGACGTACAGATTATTTATACTCGTAAGACGGATATCTTCATCCCGTTAGACGAACGGGCAAATATTGCGAACAGGTACAAAGCGGATTTGTTTATTTCCATCCATGTAAACTCCGTAAGGAGAGGAAATGCATCGGGAACGGAAACATACACCCTCGGTCTGGCAAACTCCTATGAGAATCTGGAAGTGGCGATGCGCGAAAATTCGGTAATATTAATGGAAGATGACTATCTTCAGAAATACGAAGGTTTTGACCCTAAATCTTCGGAATCGTATATCATTTTTGAGTTCATTCAAAACAAACATATGAGTCAAAGCATATCGTTTGCATCCGAGATACAGAACTCGTTCGTAGCGTCGAAACGTTATAACCGGGGCGTACGGCAAGCCGGATTGCTTGTCCTGCGGAAAACAAGTATGCCAAGCGTCTTGATTGAGTTAGGTTTTATTTCAAATCGCGCCGAAGAACGTTTCATGGTTTCGATAGACGGTCAGATAACACTGGCACAGGCTATATATCGGGCTTTCGACAACTATAAAAAAGATTACGACCGTAAATTGGGGAATATCGTTGAAAAGCGGGTGATCACAGCGCCACAGGATCTTTATGCGGATCACTCTCTGCCACCCGCCAAGGAAACGGACGTAAATACGGAGGACATGAACGCACGCGCGGAAAAAAAGAATGCCCGGACGGACGACATTATCTACAAAGTGCAAGTCCTGACATCCGACAGGAAACTATCCGTCAAAGACAAACGTTTCAAAGGTTATGACGGCATTTCTTTTTATATCGAAAAGAATATTTATAAATACACATACGGCGCAACCTCCGATTATAACCAAATCCTCGTCATGCATAAAAAAGCGGCAAAGGATTTTAAAGGAGCTTTTATCATCAAAATGAAAAACGGGAAAAGAATTTATAATTAAAAACATCTCATAATGAAAAGATTCTCAAAAGAAGTAATAACAGGCCTTGTCGGTATAATAAGCATAGTCTTATTATATATCGGTATTAACTACCTGAAAGGAATTAATCTTTTTAAACCGGCAAATTATTATTATGTATCCTGCACGAATGTGCGCGAAATAACCATCTCAAGTCCGGTATTCGTCGAAGGATTCAGAATCGGATTGGTACGTGATATCAAATACGATTATTCGTCCGTCAATAAAATAATGCTGGAGATAAGCCTCGACAAAGGTATGAGGATTAATAAAGGCAGTTATATCTCTATCGAATCGACTTTGCTTAGCGGCGCCGAACTTCATCTGAAACTTAATAAGTTCTCCGGCGAATATCATAAATCCGGAGATACAATCGAAGGGCGTCTAAAGAGCGGAATGATATCGTCGGTAGAAGATAAATTGATACCACAGTTCATCGATATAATACCCAAAATCGATTCGATTCTTACGGGGTTACAAACGCTTGTCAATAATCCCGCGCTTTCCCGGTCGCTCGATCATCTTGAGAACACATCAAAGCAATTAGAGGCGTCGGCGGAACAGCTCCACATCCTGCTGAAAAACGACGTGCCTGAAATAGTTTTCAATCTCAAAACAACATCTTCCAACCTGTCGGTTTTCAGCGACGATCTCAAAAAATTGGATTTAGATCAAAGCATCAACAGCCTTAATTCGACATTAGGCCATATCAATATCCTGACGCTTAAACTAAATTCCACAGATAATTCACTGGGATTGTTACTGAACGATTCGCTGTTGTACAAAAACCTCAACAACACGCTCGACAATGCCTCCGGCCTGCTTCTGGATCTGAAACAGAATCCGAAACGATATGTTCATTTTTCGCTGTTTTAAAACTCCTGCCCTTTATACAAAAAATTATATCTCACAATAGTTTTCTTTATTTAGACTGTTTCTAAATAAAGAAAAAATATTCCGGACAAGCAAAATTTGTAAACGTTTGATTATAGAATATTTCACAAGACAAAATACATTTTTTAGATTATCTTTACTATCGCAAACAGCATCTCCGAAACACTTGTCTATAAATGTATTTTCTATTTTAACATACAAGCGAACTACTAATAATCAATATATTATATACAAATCACTGAAATAAAAAGGGATGTTGGAATCATAAATTTTCCAAATAAAAATACAGTTTTTTTTCCGGAAAAAAAATCTAACCTTTGCAGTACAAAAAAGACATGAAAGTAAAATTTGATCTATATAATAAGTAAGTATATGCAAAGAGATTTTAAACAACTGTGGAACGACTGCTTGACGGTCATAAAGGATATTGTTCCCCAAGCTGCTTTTGAAGCATGGTTCAAACCGATTATTCCGTTATCTTATGAAGAACATAAGTTCACGATTCAGGTACCGAGCCAATTCTTCTATGAGTATCTGGAAGAGAAATATGTAAATGTATTGAAAATGACGCTAAACCGCGTATTCGGCGAAGGAACTACACTCAAATACCGTGTTATGGTAAGCGGACAAACGAATGTCCATAATGGAAATACCATAACATATCCCGGCGAAGAGCCAAAGAGAGTACTTTCACATACACCCAACAAGGTAGACCCGAGAAAAGCGCCAAATCCGATTGGTGTCGCTTCACAGGATATCGATTCCCAGTTAGACCTGCGATATAACTTCGATAACTTTTTCGAAAGTGAAAGTAACAAGCTGGTACGCACCGTCTCCGAAAATATAGCAAAAAACCCGGGGAAAACAGCTTTTAACCCATTGTTTATATACGGCCCTTCGGGCGTCGGGAAAACGCATATCTGCCATGCTATCGGCGTAAAGGTTCGTGAATTGTATCCCGAAAAAAGGGTATTATACGTATCGGCAAATCTATTCCGCCTGCAATATACGGATGCCGTACGCAAGAACGTTGCAAACGACTTTCTTAGCTTCTATCAAAGTATAGACGTGCTTATTTTAGACGATATACATGAATTTATCGGATTAACAAAAACGCAGGAAATATTCTTCCAGATATTCAACAACCTGCATCACCTGAGAAAGCAACTTGTCCTTACATGCGACCGTGCGCCCGTCGATTTGCAGGGGATGGAAGAACGACTTATCTCACGCCTGAAATGGGGTATGACGGCACAGATAGAACGCCCGGATATCGAATTGAGGAAGAAAATCCTTCGTAATAAAATCGATCACGAAGGATTGGAAATATCGGAAGATGTTTTCGAATTTATTTCGGAAAACGTATACAAAAATATACGCGACCTCGAAGGTATACTCGTTTCGCTGATAGCAAATTCATTGATAAAAAATAAAGAAATAGACATTGCGCTGGCCCGGCAGGTGATAAGCCAAACCATCCGCATAGAAAAGAAACAGCTTACGATAAAATATATACAGGAAATCGTTTGTCGATATTTCAATCTGGATGAAGCGCTTATACAGACAAAATCACGGAAACACGAGATCGTCCAGGCGCGCCAGATAACGATGTTCTTTGCAAAGAAATATACCGAATCATCTTTTGCCCACATCGGCAAGGTGGTAGGAGGTAGAGACCATGCGACAGTTCTCCATGCATGCAAAACCGTAAAAGACCAGATAGAAATAAACAAAACTTTCCGTTCTACGATGGAAGCCATCGAAGGATGCCTCCTGAAACAATGAACTCATAACGACATTCACACTCTCAGGCATACGAATTTCTTTTTTGCCGGTTTTTTGATTTTATCACAGTCCCTTCCGTTTTGCTTCGTCCCAGATGGCGTCCATTTCGGCAAGGGACATTTCTTTTAACGAACGCCCGTTCTTAATCGCCTGCGATTCGAGATAATTAAAACGGCGTATAAATTTACGGCTGGTAAGTTCGAGCGCATTATCGGCGTTAATGTCATAAAGACGGGCGGCATTAATCATGCTGAACATAAAATCCCCAAATTCCGCCTCTTTTTTCGCTTCATTCATGTTCTCCACTTCATGACGAAGTTCGGCCAGCTCTTCTTCGACCTTATCCCACACCTGTTCGCGCTTTTCCCAGTCAAAACCTGCATTACGCGCTTTCTCCTGAATACGTTGTGCTTTCACGACGGACGGGAGGGCTGCCGGCACGCCTTCAAGAACAGTCTTATTACCTCCTTTTTCCTTCAATTTTAGTTGTTCCCAGTTCTGTTCTACCTTCCCGGCCGTTGTCGCCCGCACATCGCCGAAAACATGCGGATGCCGGTATATCAGTTTGTCACAAAGCGCATCGCACACAGCCTTTATATCAAACGTATCCTTTTCCGAAGCTATTTTCGAATAAAAAACGATATGAAGCAACAGATCACCCAGCTCCTTTTTTATATCAGCCTGATCTTCACGTATAAGCGCATCGCTAAGTTCATACGTCTCTTCAATTGTATTTGCACGCAGGCTCTCGTTCGTCTGCTTCCTGTCCCACGGACATTTCTCACGAAGTTCGTCCATAATATCCAGCAAACGTCCGAAAGCTTCCATTTGCTCTTTCCTTGTACTCATCATTCTGTTTTTAATTGATATCGTTTTTTGCCGTTTTCAAGAAAACGGACATATCTTGAAACATCTTCATCATAAGCATACGACGGCGACAGCGGATACCCTTTATTATCCAGGATAATATAATAGGGCTGCGCGTTAGCGCCAAATTTACTGCGTTGCAGATAACTCCATTTATCACCTGCCGTTTTCAGGATTCCCGTTTTCCCGTTTTCTTCTATTTCAACATAATCCGGAAGCTTCTCCCGACTGTCGACCATAAGAGTTATCAATATAAAATCTCTCTCTATCAGTTGCTTAACAAGAGGATCAGTCCATACCGACGCTTCCATTTTACGACAATTGACACATCCGTAACCTGAGAAATCCAACAATATGGGTTTCCGCACTTTAGCGGCATATTTCATCCCGATATCATAATCGTCAAACCGGGCTACTTCGTTTTCGTACAAATTGAAATCCTGCGTGAATAAAGGCGGAGTGAAAGCGCTTATCGCCTTCAGCGGCGCACCCCAGAGACCCGGCGTCATATAAACGGCAAAAGCAAACGATACGGTCGACATGAACAGGCGCATAACGGAAACATATTTTAATTCCGAATCATGTTTAAAACGAATTTTCCCAAGCAGATAAAATCCGAGTAAAACAAATATTACAATCCAGAAAACGATGAAAACTTCCCTGTCCAGAATCCCCCATCCATAAGCCAGATCCGCCACCGACAAGAATTTAAGGGCCAGCGCCAGTTCCAGAAAGCCAAGCGTCACTTTAACGGAGTTCAACCATCCGCCCGACTTAGGCATATTCTGAAGCATATTTGGAAATACGGCAAACAGGGCAAAAGGTATGGCAAGCGCCAATGCGAAGCCGAACATCCCGACGGCCGGGCCTAAGATGTTTCCCTGCGAAGCAGCCTCTACAAGCAAAGCGCCGATAATCGGTCCGGTGCATGAAAATGAGACAAGCACAAGCGTAAATGCCATGAAAAACAAGCTCACAAGCCCTGTTGTCGTATCCGCTTTACGATCCGCCTTATTTGTCCATGACGACGGCAACGTTAACTCAAACGCGCCGAAAAACGAGACGGCAAAGAACACCAGTAAAAGGAAAAAGATAATATTAAAAACGGCATTCGTCGACAGGCCGTTCAAAGCGCTGGCGCCAAATATGCCGGTAATGAGTAATCCCATTACCAGGTATATGGCGATGATCGATAATCCGTAAAGCATAGCATCGCTTACGGCTTTCTTCCGGCTCTTGGTACGTTTAAGGAAAAAACTGACGGTCATCGGTATCATCGGCCATACGCATGGAGTGAGCAAAGCCAGCAAACCGCCTAAAAAGCCGGCTATGAAAATATAAACAAACGAACGGTCAGCAGCTGACGATGTTTCGTCGCCCAAAGCTCTCAGTTCGTCGATCACCGGCGCCCACAGCGAAACATCTCCCTTATCTGCAACATCAGGCCGGACAGCACTGTGCAACGTTTTTCCCGTCGTCTCCGAAACTTTACCGTATACAACCTCCTTCCCGGACTCTCTTCCGGATATATCCGTAACGCCGGCATCAATAATGCTCCCGGCAGTAGAAGCTGCATTGTCCGGCAGGGAATCCGTCGATATCACAACTCCTTCTTCCGCTTCCGGGATATTTTTAATGTTTTTCCTGTCAAACAGAAACGGCACACGCTCAGGTGGAAGACACATTTCATCATTGCACACCATATATTCCACGCCTCCCGAAACGCCGAATTTTTTGTAATCCGTTACTTTTATTTTCTGAACAAAAACAACCGTATTCTCATACCAGCGGAGCTGCATGTTAAAAGCCTGATCAAAAATTTCGGAAGGCAAAACCGATGCTACCGGTTTACCCGTCAGTTCCGCACCACGCAGATATTCATACGACACGGAAGTTGACACGGGACCGCCTTCGGGAAGATTCATATCATACATATGCCATCCTTTCTCAATGACTGCCGTCATCCGTATTTCTTTCTCCGCAGAGGGGAGATCCTTCAGCTCAAACGACCATTTGACGGGGTTATAAATCTGCGCATGCATATTTAATAACGAAAAAAACATGCACAACGATAAAAATATTCTTTTCATACCTGTTACGACTCCTTAATTACAACGCTGAAAAAACACATACAATCCCCTGTTTATAACATGCGGAAAGGGATATACCGCCTCATATCAGAAATTTACGCTAAAACCTCCCATTGCGGTAAATGATTGCAACGGATATCCATAATACAACTCTTGTTTTTGGAACAACAAATTATTGAACTGTGCATAAACACCGAACATATCATTAAACATCCACGATACGCGCAAGCTCAGATCATTTATCGTATTCATCTTTATATTCTCCCTATTTACATACGCATACATACCCGACAGCATGTGATAATGAAGGCTCGCCGTAAGGGGTTTGAGCGGACGCACATTTACGCCTGCATCAAATGTAAAGACCGGCTTCCCGTATGATTCCATATCGCTGCTTTCGTCCATACCATTTGCGGCATAAACATTTTTCCACGTATCAAGGTATTTAAAATTATAATAATTATAGACCCCTTTCAGATAAAAGTCAAACACATGCTTATAGTCGTATTTCAGCGTCGCACCGGCCTGAATACGCTGTGTTACGGGCTGAAAAACCATACTGACATTATTAAACCCGTTATCTATCCAATCGTAGGACGACGGATTATAAAAAACGTCCGATTCCGTATATTTGTATCCGGCAAAAATATCAAACCACAGACCTGCGGAGGCGCTGCTGCGTATTCCGAGTTTCATATCCGCCCATGTTTTAGAGGCGTCAGGAGCAAAAAGCGGGTTTATATAACGGTTCAGGCGTGATAATTCATACACTGTATTCGATTCTATCCCCCCGCCAAGATTCAGGTAAAACAGACTCCAGTTTGCAACAGGAACATCAAGCGCTATATTAGGGGAAACAAACACCTCCGCTTCTTTCTGGTATACAAGCATGACGTTCAGTCCCAGCAACAATCTCAGTTTTTCACTCTCTTTACGGTAATAAGGGCTTAAAGTCACTTCGTAACGATTATCAAATGCGCTGTCGGCAATAGAGCTGTAAATGTCTGAAGCCGGCACCGCATAAGTCAGCATATTCATTTTCAGGTCGACGCCGAAACGTTGGCCGTCATTGAAGGGAGAGTAAATTCCCATATTTATGCCCACATTATTTTCCGTCATTCCGTCGTATGCCTTACTCAAAGCATATTTCCGGTTAAAATTCTTATAATCGACACCGATATGATATCCTGGAGACGATGTCTCGCCGGAAGCAATACCTGCATATACATTTATATAACGGTTACCCTGATTTGTCGTCGTATCACTGTTTGCGGCAGGCGTAGCGGAATATACTGTTGCCGGCAATCCGTAATAGTTAAACGACGAATAGCCGAAATTCCCTCCTAAAGAGAGTGTTGCAGCATCAAAACGATGCCTGAAATTAAGTCCGCCGATATTATCATTCAGTTTAGCTTTACGTTTTGCAAGGCTGTCAACGGAAAACCGTACGTCTCCATTCGTTGAACGATGCGAAAAAAAGATATCCAATTTATCGCGATCGGTATTAAGCAGATGATAACCTGCGTCGCCGTTGAAGTTCATCAACATTCCACCTGCAAAATGCAGGTATCCGTTACGTTTACCGTGTTCAACTTCCGTCATCAGCGTACCGGCGGGAAGCACATTCATCTCTTTATCCGGCAGTACCGGTACGGCATAATCGGAATATACGATCGGACGTTTAGCGATATTTATATCACGGACGACAGGGAGCGTATTAATTTTAGCCGCATCCTGCGCGATCGGGTCATATTCGCGTTCAAGCGTCATCTCACGATTGAGATCTTTCTGTCGTTCCTCCTTGTAATTTTCGGCATTTTCCCGTTCTTTATCCGGTTCCTGTGCAAAGCCGGGAACGGTTATCCCCGACAAAAGCGCCGCAATCATTACCACTTGTATCTTACGCACTACCATGGTTTATTTGTTTTTTAATTTTTCCAATCTACTTTCTATCATACGGTATATATCTTCGCTTCCGTTATAATTTCTCTTTAACGAAGTCAGATATTGACGCGCCTGAAAATCATCTCCCTTATCAATATAAATATCGGCAAGCAACACAAAACTGCGGGCTAACCAGTATTGATGCGGAGTACCTTTTTCTATAAAATCGAGCAATTCTTTTTCCGCACGCACAACATCCTTATTGTTATAATATAACTGTGCAAGTTGATATTTCGCTTCTGCGCCATATTCCGTACGGGTATCCTTGCTTAATACCATCAAGTCGGGCGTAGCCTTGCTGTTGTCGCCCAGTTTGAAGTACAATTTAGCACGCAAATAACGTGCTTCCGATTCCACTTCCGGCGAAAGATTCGTCTCTTTCAACAATTCGTTTGCGGCTTCCAGCGCTTCCGGTTCGTTACCGGTAAACTGTGCACACCGCATAATTCCAAGTTTTGCCGCTTCGCGATTCTCGCGCGACCCGGCAACGGCCTGCAGTTCGCGGAATGTTTTGATAGCCGCCGTAAAATCTTTCTCCAGATATTCTATTTCCGACTTACGGGCAAGCGACTCTTCGCGGAATTTTGTATCACCGCCATCCAATACAAGGGTAAACAATCGTTTTGCTTCAGTATAATCTTTTCTGTCAAACGCTATTTTCGCCAGATAATAGTTTGCATTCGAACTGAAAGCGCCGTCGGGGAACGACCGCAGGTAATTTACGAGGCTACGTTGCGCACCTTCAAAATCGCCTTTGGTAAAAAGCCTCTCGGCAGCAAGATAAGTAAGCGAATCCTGTTCGCTTACCTCAATATGCATATTACCGCCCAGCGAATTAACATAAGAGGCATACGAACTGATATCATTCATATCGATATATACCGATTTCAGATCCTGAACCGCAATTTTCGCTTCCTCACTGCCCGGATATTCGCTGATGACGCGTTTATAGGTCTCGACAGAGCGTTCCAGCCGATTATCATTGTAATACAACAAACCGAGCTGTATACCGGCTTTCGGGGCAAGATTGCTTTGCGGATACTGCTCCAGAAGCATCTTAAACGACGAAGCCCCTTCCATGTATTTCTCAAGCAACACAAATGTGCGTCCGCGTTCAAAAAGAGCTTCATCGACATATTGAGATGTCGGAAATTCATTGATAACATGATCCATCATGCGTATTTTCCCTTCATAATCCCGCTGAAGACCAAGTACGAAACCTTTCTGGTATATGGCATAATCGGCCGACGACGGCTGTAGCGTCACCGCCCGGGAATAGTTTGATTCCGCTTCGGCAAACCGACGGTCGTAAAACAGGCAGTCGCCGATACGGTTAAATGCATCTGCAAACGATTTTGCTTCCTGATTCTTCTCCAGCGTTACATAACGACGGAAAAAAATCAGAGATTGTTCGAAATCCTGACGTTTGAAATAACAATAACCCAAGTTATAGTACACAAGCGAATAATTGCCGGACATGCCCTGCTTCATCACATTCAGATATGAATTAAAATCCTGAATTGCATTTGCATACTTTTCCATACGATAATACGATTCGCCACGCCAATAATATGCGTCGCCACGCGCTTCTCCGTCATAGTTCCCCATCTCTATCGCCTGATTAAAATACGCAACGGCGTCTTCCATATCTACATCCAGAAAGGCCTGACACCCCAACTGAAACAGGATATTCTGCTTGGCTTCCAGGATCTTGGCGCTCGGCCTGCGAATCTTGTTGATGGATTCCAGCGCCGCATCATAATTTTTTGAAGTCAGATAAACTTCTACAAGATAATCATTCACCTTATCGGAATACTGCGATTCCGGAAAATCATTCAGGAACTTCTCAAAAGACTTGACGGATTCACCGAAGCCCGTAAACGACGTCTCATGTATCAGGAGCGCATAATTATAAAGAGCCGTCTCCTGCGTTTTCTTGTTAAACGCCATTGAAGCGGCCTGTTCGAATGCCATACGCGCATTGTTCCCGTCGTTAAGCTGCAGATAACTTTGTCCTAGATAAAGGCTCGCATTCTGGGTAAGCTCATCTTCTTCGGTCACCGTTTGCGAGAGTGCTTCAACGGCATTCTTATAATCCCCCTGATTATATTCGCAAACACCGAGAAGATAGCGTTCGCCACGCGCCGGAACATCCGTCGATGCGACATATCGCCTCAACATGGCGATCGCTTTGCGCTGGTTTCCCAGTTGGTAATAAGAATTTCCCGCTATACGATACAGTTCCGTATTATTATCGCTATCGGGATACGTGCGCAACAAACGATCGGCAAGCTTCACGACCTCGTCATGATTATCTTCGATATAATTTATCTGTGCGATATAATAGTTAGCCTGTTCGCGATACTCCGGGTTTTTCTTCAGGTAGTTAAATTCCTGCATTGCATCATCATACTTCCCCGTAGCATAATCGATATAAGCAATATAATAAATAGAAGCCTGGGAATATTCGCCGCCATATTCACGAACAGTCACAAAAGCTCTACGTGCATTTGCCAGATCTCCGTTCTGCATCTGAGAATAAGCAAGCCGATAGTTCAGTACTTCGCGCTGTTCGTCGCTCAATGCATCAATACGGGCATCCGCCAGCCAGTTTTTCGCTTCCGTATAGTATTCCCGTTCAAAATAACAAGTTCCTATCAATAAGCAAACCTCGTCTCCATGACGCGAATCCGGATATTGTTTAAGATAAGACTCCAATACTTCAACTGCATTCGCATTTCCCTGCTCAAATGCTATAAATGCAAGCATGTAATCGGCTTCCTGAAGAAGGTCGCCGTTTGTCGCAACCCTTTTATACGCCTCCAATTTATCCGTACATCCGGCATAATTTTTCAGTTCAAAAAATTCCTTTCCTTCCGAAAACAACCTGTCTGACGAATCAAACCGATAAGAACGCTGTCCGCTTACAACAAAACATGTCGCTGCAAGACATAACAAAATAATGATTCTTTTACTCGTATTCATATTATTAATTCATATCTGATGCAAAGATAATACAAACTTATCAGAAATCATTCAAATAAACATTGAAGTTTACTTCACCAGAAATAATTTTCGAAATGCATTTGATGTATGCAATTATAACGAGAAGAAAAAAACGCATCTCCGAAACGGATTT
>JAITBC010000380.1 GCA_031283785.1 Tannerella sp.
AAATCCGTCTCTCCCCGAATCCGCCGGTATGCCGAATCCGTACTTATTCCCAACAGTTCTTCTATTACATCCGCTATACGGTACTGATCCGGTATCTTTGAACGAATGATATCAAACAGGCGTTTCTGTGCTTCCATTAATATATAACATATATATAACGCCCCAAAGGTAACATTAAATCCTTAAATTACACACAAACGCGTAAAAATTTTTAAAATCGTACGTGCACGCGTGGCCGGAATACCGGTCAGATAATTTAATGCCTGGTTTAATGTCGTTTCCCCCGTTGAATATGTCCTGCTGATTGCGATTTTCATACTTGGATATCATTATTAAATGACAAATCGCGTGCGGCTTTCGACAGGGAAAAAAATGCCGACATGACCGGCGATATGCCTAAATGTTCCACCATAGCTTCCAGGTCGGTTTCACGCTCCGGCGAATTGACAGGTTTGTAAGGAATACCGTAAATATCGAGTAACTGCTGCAGGCAATCTCCCGTGACGCTTTTTTCCTGCCCTCCGGACAGGAAAAAAACAGCATCGTAGTTTTTGGCGGCATAAGCCGCGACAACTCTTTCCAAACATCGAACCATGGATTGTTCGTAAATCAGTTCCAGATGCGGATAACGGCATTTAAGCCATACCAGCTCCCTGAGGACGCTTCCGTCCGAGACAAAATTCTCTCCATACTGATGTTCCACTATGATGCGCTCCGTGAACACATCCAAGCAATATACATACGAATCCGGCCACTGACACGCTTCGATGTCCATACTAATGCCATATTTGATGGCTGTCTGCGAAAAAGACGGGCTTACGCACAAGTCATATCCGCACATGATCGACAGCGCTTTTGCCACGAGCGTGTCTTCCCTGCTGCCGGAACCGGTTATTGCAATTCGTTTCATCTTTATTTCATCTCCGTAAGTTAGTAATTATTCTTGACAAAAGTAGATATCTCCCGGCAGTACCTAAAATTGATTTTTATCCCCCCGGGAAGCAAAATTTGCGGTAAACAGTAAAAACACCCTCTCCGGGCACAAAAAATCAGGATAATCAATAATAAATAAGCCAATCCATCCGGAAATTACGGATTCTTGCAAAAAATAAAACATGCATTACGGATTTTTGCAAAAAATACGGGATGATTATCCATCTACACCCCTTTTTTGGCAGAAATCCGTAAGATACATTACTTTTTTTGGCAGAAATCCATAAAAAAACGCCGGCAGAAGCTTGCCGGCAGGATTTTTTACGGTTACAGTCCCGGCAGGACATGTTTTTTCCTGTTTTTCCCCAAAAAACTGAACATGTGTCGTAAAAATCAATTTTAAGGCATATTTATCCCGCATTACTTTTGCAGAGTTGAAATTTATAATAGTTATCATCATGAAAAGATTAATAGACCTCATTAAATTAGACCGACTTGACGCCCTGGTACGCCGGCAGGCAACAGGCAGTCCGGAACATCTGGCAGAACGGCTGGGCATGTCGCGCAGCAGCCTGTTCGAATTCATCTCCTTCCTGCGCAACGAGATGCATGCGCCTGTACGATACAGTAAAAGCCTTAACTCATACATCTATGAATATGTCCCTAAGTTCTATCTGGGATTTGAAAAAGAACGCCTGTCGTCTTCCCAATTATATAATACGTATGGAGCAGCAGATGAAGAAAAGAAATATCCGAAAGAAGATGATCCGGACGATGTGATATTGGATGATGATTTAAACTTTAATGATTTGTACCTGGATGAATATTAATGAAAACATAATAAAATAAGAGAGATATGATTTTAATAAAAGAAAAGCAGTGTTCGTCATTTTATCCGAATGGCCGTGTCTGCCGTAGAAATTACGTTTTGCATTTTTTATGACTTGTTTTTTCTTAAAACGGATAATTCGTATTACTTTTGTCCGATAACAGAATGAAAATGAAAAAGATTAACATACTGACGATATCACTGCTCGGCTATTTGTGTATAATGAGTTATATCGGATGGCCCGGACGGAACAATAATTCCAGCAACTATGCGGAATATTTCACTGTGTTGGGAATTACGGCAGGCGTTATTTTTTTGTTGCGATACTTGCGTATCAGGTTATTAAAGATGAGGAATAAACAAAAGGAAGATAAACGGGAATAAGGATGCGATACACGAATTTTTATCCGTCTTCCGGCTTATACCATGTTTCAATACCCATGTTGATGGGTACGCGGTTGGATGCGCTGCTGTTCGGCGACGACCGGGGAATGTTGGAGAACGTATGGAATGATGCGGAAGCCGAATTGAAACGTATAGAAAAAATGCTGAATCGTTATGACAAGGAGAGCGAGGTAGCGAAAGTAAACGCCGGAGCACAACGTTCGTCCGTCCGTGTGTCGGATGAGTTATGGAGTGTTTTGCTGGATTGCCGCAGGTATTATGAATTGACGGACGGTTATTTCGATATCACGCTGTCTGATTTCGGGAAAATTATTTTTATGGAAGAGGCGCATTGTATTCTTTTTGATAAACACGGTTTAATGTTGGATTTCGGCGGATATGCCAAAGGTTATGCCATGAAATGTGTGCGTAAACATTTTGACGGCGCAGGTATCGGGCGGGCGTTGGTTAATTTCGGAAACAGTGCGGCGCTGGCTTTAGGGACGCATCCTTTTGGCGACAGTTGGCGGATCGGCATTGAAGATCCTTATAACAGGACGGTGTTGACGGAGATAGCGCTTTGCGATGCTTTTCTGTCGGTGTCGGGGAACATGCCGTCGAATCCGCAGCATATCGTTAATCCGAAAACCGCCGGGATTATTCAAGGAGACAGGATGGTCGCCATCGTATCCGACGATCCGGCAGATGCCGATGCGTTGACAACCGCATGGATCGCTTCCGGCGAAGAGCGTGAACCTGAGTGGATGGGTAGATTTAATCTGAAAAATACATACAAAATAAGATGACAAAAGATTTTGAGATTGGAAATTTTAGTCGGCGGGATTTTTTTAAAACGCTTGGGAGCGGCAGTCTGATAGCCATGTTCCCGTGGTTACAGTCGTGTACAAAGGAAACGGCAGCTTCCGTTATGGGCGAAAAAGTGCGACTTGGAATGATCGGTACCGGTTCGCGAGGCATGTATCATTTGAATAACCTGCTTCATATACCGCAAGCGGAGGTCGTTGCATTATGTGATGATTACGAACCGCATCTGCAACAGGCGGCAGCCCTGTTCCCGAAAGCGAAATTGTATGACAACTATTGTCGCTTGCTTGAAGATAAAAATATTCAGGCGGTACTGATCGTTACGCCGTTGAATGAACACGAGCAAATGACGATTGATTCGTTTTCGGCAGGCAGGCATGTATTTTGCGAGAAATCGATGGCATTAACTCTTGAAGGTTGCCGCAGGATTTATGATGCTTACCGGAGTTCGGGGAGAGTTTTGTATATCGGCCAACAGCGGCTGTTCGATCCGAAATATATACGTGCGATGGGAATGATACATAGCGGGTTGATAGGGACGATAACCGGTATGCGGGCATACTGGTATCGCAATAACGACTGGCGTCGCCCTGTTCCGTCGCCCGAACAGGAACGAAGAATCAACTGGCGTCTTTATCGCGCATCATCTGCAGGGTTGGTGACGGAGCTTGCCGCGCATCAGTTGCAGGTAGGCGACTGGGCGACAGGCTTGCGTCCGGAAAGCGTCACAGGATACGGCGATATCGTGTATTGGAACGACGGACGGGAGGTATACGATAATATCAGCCTGATATACCGTTATCCGAATGGCGTTAAAATGTCGTACGAATCGATTATCTCCAATAAATTTTTAGGCTTGGAAGAGCTGATTCTCGGCGATAAGGGAACGATGGAGCTGGAGAAAGGGCGGTATTTTTTTGAAGATGCACAGCCTGCTCCCGGAATACTTCAACTGATAAACCAGATAGAACATAAGATTTTCGATAACGTGTCGTTTGCCGGTCCGAGTTGGGTGCCGGAAACGGCCTCTATCAGTAAGGGATATTATGTGACGGAAAATTTCAATACGACGAGCGGCGCCTCGTCGGTCGGCGCGGTTGGCGACGGCTCGATAGAACTGATTACCGCATTCTGCAATTCGTCCATCACCGGACAACGTAACGACACCCTGGCGGAAGAAGCCTATTATTCGTCGGTATATGCGCTACTCGGCCTGAAAGCTATGGAAGAAAAACGGATAGTAGAATTTCCGGAAGAACTGAGGATATAAATTTTCATTCGTACGCGCTTGTTTTCATATGATTTTGCAACAAAGAAAAAGTTTATGATAGACACAACAGACAGTTTCACACCTGTGAGGAAGCGCCGGCCTGCGAAGAAAGCCTGAGACACTGCCGCGATTTTAAATTACGATCGACACAGCCGGAAGGCGAAGGGAAAGAGAAAAAACAGATTAAATGAATACATTTTTAACATTGCAAATGAATTACTGATGAAAGATATTAATATCTCGTCCGTACGCCAGAAAACGGAATTGAATTGGCTGGCAGGAAGTTTCTGCATTGCATTTTTGCTGAATATCATGTCCATCATTATTTATAAGACTTCATGGTCGGAGGTCGTTACTCAGTTGCTGTGGGTTTTTATTATAACCCTCGTGTTGTATGCGGTAGCGGTGGCGATAAGATTGGCCGTTTATATCCTGCGTCGTTTATTTTGATTTATATGGCCGGGCTATATGTGCATGTTCCCTTTTGTCTAAAGCGTTGCATTTACTGTGATTTTTATTCCGGCACGCGTATGGAGGAATATAAGGACGGTTATATATCGGCGCTGATACGCGAAATGGAAATGCGGCGCGATTATTTATGCGGTGAGACTGTGAACACCGTTTATTTCGGCGGAGGTACGCCTTCGCAACTGGAGATTTATGATTTTGAACGCCTGTTTGATGTAATGTATCGTTTGTTTCCATTTCCGCGGAATCCGGAAATTACTGTCGAAGCGAACCCCGACGATCTGTCGGATGAATATGTTTTTTCTTTAACGAGACTACCCTTCAACCGTATCAGCATTGGGATACAAAGTTTCAGCGACGAAGACCTTCGTTTGCTGAATCGCCGGCATACGGCTGTCGATGCGGCGAAAGCCGTATCCCGTTGCAAAGATGCCGGCTTTGATAATATAAGTATCGACTTGATATATGGATTACCCGGGCAGACTGCCGACAGGTGGTCGGATAATATTGAAAGAGCTGTAATGCTCGACGTTTCCCATATATCGGCTTATCATCTTACGTATGAAGAAGGTACGCTCATTGATGAAATGAGAAAACGGGGAGACATACACCCTGTTGAAGACGAATTATGCGAATCGTTTTTTTATATGCTTATAGATAAACTGGCTGATGCAGGATTCATTCATTATGAGATTTCCAATTTTGCAAAAATCAGCCCTTCATACCCCGACGGCCGGATATCCATTCATAATTCTTCGTACTGGAAAGGTATTCATTACATGGGAATCGGTCCGTCGGCTCATTCTTATAACGGAGATAGCCGTTCATGGAACGTATCGTCCGTGTCGGAATATATCCGGGAAATAAACGGGAAGGGCGAAATTCCTTGCGAGACTGAATATCCGGATGAACGGATGAAGTACAACGATTTTGTGATAACCCGTTTGAGGACGATGTGGGGCGTCTCGCCGGATGAGCTAAGAAAGGAGTTCGGGGAAGAGAGAATGTGCTGGTTTTTGAAGAAATCCGAGTCGTTTTTGTGTTCAAAAAAGTTAAAAATAGAGGGTGGATATGTTAAAATTGCACAAAAGGGATTTTTTATATCCGATATGATTATGCGCGAGTTGATAGTTATTTAGAGGGATCTCTGTACGAAATCATGATTTCTCAGGACAAAACGCGGGGATTTTTGTATATCTTTTGTTTTGTCATAAAAAAAAAAGCATTTACATTTGTCTCGCTAAAAGAGAAAGAAACGTGCCAAATTTATATATAATATCCGGCTGCAACGGCGCAGGCAAAACGACTGCTTCCTATGCAATATTACCGGAGATGTTGAACTGTAAGGAGTTTGTAAATTCGGATGAGATAGCGAAAGGTCTGTCTCCGTTTAATGCCGATTCGATGGCAGTTGCAGTTGAGGCGAGCAGGATTATGTATAAACGAATCAGAGAGATGATAGATATGGCTGAGACTTTTGCATTGGAGACGACGTTGGCGAGCAGGTCGATTGCGAACTTAATCAAAAATGCGCAACCCAAAGGTTATTTTGTGACGTTATTGTATTTTTGGCTGAACACGCCGGATCTGGCAGTTGAACGTGTCAAAAACAGGGTAGCAGCGGGCGGACATAATGTGAATGAACTGACGGTGCGCCGTCGTTATCGTACGGGGATATTGAATTTGTTTGATTTATATATACCTGTATGCGATTATTGGATGATTACAGATAACTCTTTGTCGCCGATGGAGGTTATAGCCAAAGGCTTTAAGAAGGGAGAGACAGAAATATATAATGCAGTTGTTTATAATAAATTGAAGAATTATGAATGAACGAGAACTTCGTAAGTTTGAAGAAATTGTTGTGAAAGGTGCGCACCTGGCGTTCCAGCGTTTGGTAAAGGAACGCAAAAAATCGGACGGCGAACTTGTTTTTGCACGCGACGGACGTGTATTTAAAGTGAAAGCTTCTGAATTGGAATAATGATACAGGCGCAGTTTGAATTTAAAGGAGCGTTTTCCGAAAGACGCTCCTTTTTATGATTTATGCTTCGGTTTGCATTATCTTTATTTCGGGAATTGAAAATAAGTTGTATATCAACAGTAAAAATAAACGGATTATTTTGTATTGCGCTCGGCGTGTATTATCTTTGTCCCCGTTAAACTTTAAACTTTAAATTATATGTTGAAGGAAATTTTGATAGTATCGGGTAAGCCCGGATTGTATAAATTGGTGTCTAAGGGTAATAATTTAATGATAATAGAATCTTTGATTGATAAGAAACGCACACCGGCATATGCGAGGGAGAAAATTATCTCACTGGGAGATATATCTATTTGCACGGATGATAAAGAAGTGTTGATAGGCAAAGTGCTTACTGCCATAAAAGAAAAGGAAAACGGCGGGAGCGTTTCTATCGACTTGCCTAAAGCGCAACCGGATGATTTGCGTGCTTATTTTGCGGAAATATTGCCAAACTTCGATCGAGAGCGCGTTTATCCGAGCGATATAAAGAAAATTCTTAAATGGTATGAACTTCTGATGGCGAATGATATAACGGATTTTTTTAAGGAAGAAGATGACAAAACCGTGAAAGATGAAATAGAAGAAGCAAATGAATCCGTTGAGGAAGGAGCAAAGAAAGCCCCAAAAGCAGTAGCTGCGGCTCAGACAACAAAAAAACGAAAGGATAGCGCGAAGACGATTACTGCAACAAAAACGTCAAAAATGAAGTCTGCGCCTAAAACTTCAACTCCTAAAAAGAGTGTTGTCGGCGCTAAACGGGGAGGGTAGGATCAAAATCCGAAATCGTCGACTTCGACTTCCTGCACCGCCTCTTCCTTAGGTAATTCTGCCGTTTTGTGCGTGACATTGGCTACAATAACAATCGCCCGTGCAGGACGTACGGGGCAGATGGATTCGCACCCTCCGCACCCGATGCACAGTTCCGATTCGACTTTTGGTATTGTAAGCGTTCCTTTGTACGGAATCATGTGAACAGCCTGTGAAGGACAGTGTTCCGAGCACGCTCCGCAATCGTTTTCTTCCGTGTAAACGACACATAAATCCCTGTGAAAATTGGCGACACCTATCTGGACGGTCTTTTTATCTTCCGGCGTTATAGGCTTGATTGCATCCGTAGGGCATACTTCCGAGCAAACAGTGCAACTGTAATTGCAGTAACTGTCTTCGTACGACATGTAAGGTTTCAGCATATATCCCAGTCCGAATTTCAGTCCGGCGGGATGAAGCACATGCGTCGGACATTGTACGACGCATAGATGACAGCCGGTACACAGGTCTTTAAAACGGTTGATATTTAATGATCCCGGAGGTGTCAGGGGACTTTTCCCGGATTCTCTGTCGCTGTCGCCTTTCGCAAGCGCCGACAGCGGAATGGAGCCGGCTATTACGGCGCTCGTCGTTATAAATGAGCGGCGGCTTGCCGAGACGGTTTCGCCTTTTTCCTTTTGAAGTGAAACGGGGTTCTTTTTAAATGACGCCGGAGCAAAGGCATATTTCAGACTCTTCCTGTTGCATGCGGATGTACAGTTGAAACACGTTACGCAGCGCGATGCGTCTACCGTCATGTTTTTTGAATCAATAGCCTCTGCTTTGCATGTTTTCTCGCATAAACTGCATTTATTACATTTGTTCTTGTCGAACGTAATACGAAACAGTGAATATCGTGAAACAATGCTCAGTAACGTTCCGACAGGGCAAATCGTATTGCAGAATAGTCGCCCTCTGAAAAATGCCATGACGGAAAATACGGCAAGCGCGATTGTTGCCGAGATAAATGCGGCGGCAGATATGCGCACGGTAACATTATACAAAGAATAGATACCGTTGGAAGAAAGGATTCCTGCTAAAATATTATTTATCCAAACGGCGACCGGACGAAATATGTTAGTCGCGATACGCCCGAAATTACTGTACGGGTCAAGTAGCAAACACAGTTCCGTCATTCCGGCGACAGCCGTAACGGCTGTTATGCCTAAAATAATGTAACGTAGCAGGTTTGCCGGTTTATGATAGTGAAAACGGATTTTTTTCTTTTTCCTTTGTTTTTTCCCCCCCATGCATGATATGCGGTTGAACAGATCCTGCAAGATGCCGGCCGGACATATGACCGAACAGTAAATGCGTCCGAAAAACAGCGTTAAAAGGAAATAGACGGCAAGCGTTATGCCCGTGCCTGTTAAAATTGCCGGCAACAACTGTATTTCCAACAATTTGCTCAATGTATCCGGGAATGTATCCGTGAAATCCGCAAAAAATAACAGTATGGGCATGAATATAACAGCCGCAAGTACTACTCTTAATGCCTTCAACAGGTTTATCGTCTTCTTTCTCATTTATTATCCGGTCTTTTCGCCGTTTTAAATTTTTATTCTTTTGATATTTATGTTTTCCAGATTTGTAGTACCTAAATTGTGAGACTGTCCCAGTTTAATATGTCCGACGGCATCCAGATCAAGTTTTTTCACTTGATTAAAGAATTGTAGCGATGCCGTATCCGTAGCGACGATGTCTTTGGAGACAAGCAGCGTTTTTACGGTTTTCACATCCGCCGCACTTTTCCCCTGCGGGCCGTTCTGGAACATCATACGGTATGAGTCGACGATGTTCAGTACCGGTTTTTTCTCCCATGTACAGATATCGGCTATGCATTGTTGCAAGTCGTTCTGGTGAAAATAACGGCGGTCCCACACGATACCCATATAATTTTTCATGGCGCATGACAGTTTTGCGCCTCCGTGATTTTTAAGAATGGGAACATTTATCCATGCATCCGCTTCGATAAGCGAATTATGTATTTTAACGGACTTCAGAGTTTTTGCGTTGGGTAACGGTATTTCTTTCGAATAATAATTTTCGTCGTTTCCGGGGACGATAACGCCTCCAGCCTCTTTTACCGCAGCTTCAATTCCGCTTGATGCATAACATTTCTTCCAGTCGTCGCACGTATGATCGAATACGGTTACTTTAGACGCGCCGGCGTCAAGGCATTTCTTAACTAACGTCCCGATAAGTTCAGGATTTGTATTTCCGGCAAGTTCGGGTGTGCGATCCCAACCTATATTGGGTTTAATAACTATTTTCTGTCCTTTTTTCACAAAATTGCCGATGCCTCCGAGGGCTTCCAATGCTTTGTCCAGCATGACTTCCGGCTCTCCGCCCATTACCGCGACCATATCCGACGTTTCTTCCACCGTAATCGTATTTGTATTCAATGACGCCTGTAAACCGTCAAAATTCAGTGATATCACCGTTCCTGCGCCCATTATAGCGCCTGTTCTTAAAAAATCTCTACGTTTCATAATTTCATAGTTGATATAATTTCATATTGTACATGCAAAAGTAGGCTTCATTGTCGAATAATAAACGCAGGCTTATGTTAAAAAAGAAGAATGTCATGCGCAAAAAGAAAAGTGTTAAGTGCAGAGCGAAAAATCCATAAATAAAACGAAAAGAAATCCTATCTGCCGCCGACGGTTTTGACGCCTATCAGCCGGTCGTATCTGCCGCCGTTCGGGCGATAATAGACGGCAACAGTGTATTCATTTTCGGTTTCAAAAAAATTGCCTTCGGTTTCGGCTAACGCCGGTTTTGCCGCTCCTTCTTCCACAAATGCGTAGTGATAATTGTACAATCCCTGTTTCAGCATGACGGATTTCCCGTATGCTCCGGTTTCTGCGTCGTAATGCATACGGCTTCGGTCGTCAAAAATATTATTGAATAAATCGCCGGCAAGGTATACATCGCCGCCATGCATCAGCGTGGAAGTCAGTGAGAAGTGAACGATGCAGTAATCCGCTTCGGTGTCGGGATCCCGACATTCGCTGCAACGTATAAAAAAACGTCCGTTCTGATCCTGATCATACAGGTATCCGTTCTTGCCGCGTTTTTGTTCCCGAAATAGTGTCACATGATAATATGGGTTGTAAAAACCCGTATGTTCTACGCCCATGCCGTTATAGCGGTGCGTCGGAAATTCAATACGCCGGTATTCATTGCCGGCTTCGAATATCAGGTCTCGATTGTGTCGGTATTGTATCTGTTTACCGGTAATTGTTAACGGCTGAATATCCGAACGTATATCCGTGCGGTTATTGTTCCGATAGACAAATATTTTGAGGTCGTTCTGCGGATAGGCGATGTTTATATTTGTCCGGTCGATTGTGAAATCAATCTGCTGGTGCGCTTTGTTGAAATCAATATCGGTATTTCCGCTTATCGACGCATCTATCTCGACAAGCGGTTCTACGACAGAGAAACATGCCGTGAAAATAATATCGTCCGTATCATCTTCATTATAAACTTGAACGGCATAGTTCCCGGAAACGGTAAACTGTATATCTTCATTGGGGAAAAATATCCGGTAATTCGTATAATGGGTTGTCGTGTTGATCGAATTGGCAAAATCTTCTATTGCCACATGCCGGAATCCGTTCATATATTCGACAGGCAGTAAGGCTGACCTCTTCCAGTCCGCATCACAATGAATGACGGAACAGGCAAATCGTCCGCTTGAATGGTGCAACGCGTCGAAAATTATCTTAATCCGCTTTTCCCCGTTAAGTTCGATATAGGGTTCGGACAGTAATTCTCCATCTACTTTTATTTCCAGACTTTTTATGTCGTCGCGTAATATTTCCGTGCGAAACGTTTCCTGTGCACACATAAACCCGCAGGTCGGGAAAAATAGTGTTACAGGGACGATGATATATTTAATATATGTATACATACAGTTAAGATTTCACTCACGCGCATACCGTCGTTAATTTGAATCGCGGTAAAACGTTGCAAATATACATGAAAAAAAACGGTTTTACAAGCGTTATGGAATAAAATTTGCGGAATATGCAGCACGTGAAGGCGCATCATAAACTCGGATTTTTTTTATGTGCCGTGACTTTTCTGTAAAACTTTGTGTATGTGACGTTTTGTCTGTTTATTCGATGGCGTGGGATTTCGATTAAAGAATTTTTTCTTTATTTCTTTAGTGATTTTGAATAATAAAACAGAAAAAATGAGTACTTTTGCGCAATATTTTTCAAAAACGAAAATTTGTTGTAGACATGTCGAAGTATATTGAAATCAGGAAAGGGTTAGACATAAATCTTGCAGGTAAGGCACCGGAAAAAACTTATTGTATCGACACTTCCGAAAATTATGCCGTTGTTCCCGATCATTATGTGGGGATCATACCGAAAGTGGTTGTTCGCGAAGGTGATCGCGTTGATGCAGGTTCGGCGTTGATGGTAGATAAAAATCATCCGGAAATAAAATTCGTTTCTCCGGTTAGCGGAGTGGTTTCGGGCGTGAATCGCGGCGAAAAGCGTAAATTGTTAAATATTACGGTCAAACCGGACCGGCAGACTGGAGATAAAAAGACGCTGGATCTGGGTGATGTATATTCGTATGATGCCGAAGGAATGAAGAAGGTAATACTTGATTTAGGCCTATGGCCCTGTATAAAGCAACGCCCTTACGACCGTGTAGCGAATCCGTCGGATACGCCGCGGGATATTTTTGTGGCGGGATATAATTCGGCGCCTTTAGCGCCCGATATGGATTATCTGGTGAAAGGGGAAGAACAATATCTGTCGACCGGCCTTGCAGCGCTTACGCGGATGACGCGGGGAACCGTTTATATCGGCGTGAAAGACGGGTCGGCGATGAGTGATATATCATATGGCGAAAATATTGAAAGGATAAGGCTTGCAGGGTATCATCCGGTCGGGAACGTCGGCGTTATGATCAATAAGCTCAAACCGGTTAATAAAGGTGAGGTTGTCTGGACGCTTAATGCTGCCGATGTGATGATCATAGGTCGTATTTTGAAAGAAAAAATACTTGATTATTCCAGAGTGATCGCGATAACGGGATCGGAGTTCGACGAGCGCGGATATGCAAGGGTACAACCCGGATGTACGATCGTTAGTATAATAGAAGGACGCCTGAAAGAAGGAGAGCATAGAGTGCGCCTGATAAGCGGCGATGTGTTGACAGGCACTAAGGTGGAGCCGGAAGATTATTTGGGGGCCTACGACTGTCAGGTGACCGCAATACCGGAAGGCGACGATGTCAATGAGTTTTTAGGATGGGCAACTCCCGGATATAACAAATACAGTATGAGCCACACCTATTTCACCTGGCTGAAAAAAGGTTCTTCGGAATATGTGCCGGATGCGCGCATACGCGGCGGACGGCGTGCGATGATTATGTCGAATGAATACGACCGGGTGTTCCCAATGGATATTTTACCCGAATATCTCCTGAAAGCTATCATTGCATTTGATATCGACAGGATGGAGAAACTGGGTATTTATGAAGTTGCACCCGAAGATTTTGCGTTGTGCGAATTTGTGGATACATCGAAAATAGAAATACAGAAAATTGTCCGTAACGGACTGGATTTGTTATATAAGGAGATGAATTAAAAGAGGTTGAGAATGAAAACGGAAGTTTTACGAATGAAATATTCGTATTTGATAAAAAGTACTGCGAAATATAAATTAAAAAATAAGTGATTGTGAAAGCGTTAAGGAATTATCTCAACAAGATTAAACCTGACTTTGAGAAAGGCGGTAAACTGTCGATGTTCCAATCGGTTTTCGAAGGATTCGAATCGTTTTTATTTGTTTCAAACGAAACTTCAAAATCAGGTGTGCATATCCATGACAGTATAGATTCGAAACGAACCATGTCGGTTGTCATCATAGCATTGATGCCGGCGCTGCTGTTCGGCATGTATAATACCGGTTATCAACATAACCTGGCGACAGGTATAAATCCCGGTTTTTGGGCGACGTTCTGCTATGGCTTACTGGCCGTATTACCTAAAATTGTCGTTTCGTACGCCGTCGGGTTAGGAATTGAATTTGTTGCCGCTCAATTGAAAAAGGAAGAGATACAGGAGGGATTTCTTGTGTCGGGTATGTTAATCCCGATGATTGTACCGGTCGATACGCCATTGTGGATGATTGCTGCGGCAACGGCTTTTGCCGTGATTTTTGCAAAAGAAGTTTTTGGCGGCACAGGATATAATGTGTTTAATGTGGCTTTGGTAACGCGTGCGTTCCTGTTCTTTGCCTATCCGGCGGCCATGTCCGGCGATCGGGTTTTTGTTCGTACGGAACCTGTTTTCGGCATCGGAGGATCTCAGGTCGTCGATGCTTTTTCCGGCGCCACGCCGCTCGGACAGATTGGCGTGGCGGCAAAAGAATCAATCGGCTCTTTCCATGCGGTCGATATATTGGGAAACCCGTTGACGACGGAGGATTATTTTATAGGACTTATACCGGGGTCTATCGGCGAAACGTCGGTCGCGGCGATTCTGACAGGCGCTGCGATATTGTTATTGACAAGAATTGCAAGCTGGAAAATCATGTTTTCCGTTTTTGCCGGCGGCGCGCTTACGGCAGCCTTGTTTAATCAGATCGGGACGACGGTAGCGATGACCGTTTCTCCCTTGGACCACCTGTTTCTGGGAGGATTTGCTTTTGGCGCCGTGTTTATGGCAACCGACCCCGTTACTTCTGCCCGTACGGAGACGGGGAAATATATTTACGGCCTGCTTGTCGGAGCGTTTGCCATTATCATTCGCGTACTCAATCCGGGATACCCCGAAGGCATGATGCTTGCCATCCTGCTGATGAATACGTTTGCGCCCCTGATTGACTATTTTGTTGTAGAACGTAATATTAAGCGCCGTCTGAAAAGGGTTGCCGTGAAATAATTTTATAATACGAACGATTATGAATAGAGATAGTAATGTATACACGATAACATACGCTTCCGTGATGGTTGTTCTGGTAGCGGTTTTACTTGCGTTCGCTTCCGAATCGCTGCGGAGTTATCAGAAAAAAAACGAAGCTGATGATAAGAGGCAACAGATTTTACGGTCGGTAAACGTGTCGGTGTCGGGCAGTGAGACGGAGAAAAAATATAATGAATTGATAAAAGAATCGTTTCTGGTAAACGAAAAAGGAGAACGGGTTGCCGGCGATGCTTTTGCCGTTGATGCGGCTAAAATGTTTACGGAAGGCGCATATCCGGTTTTTGTCGCCGATATCGACGGGCGTACGAAATATATCATGGTCATGTACGGCGCCGGCCTTTGGGGACCGATATGGGGATATATTTCTGTGGAAGAAGATAGAAATACGGTTTTCGGGACGGATTTCAGTCATCAGGGAGAGACGCCGGGATTAGGGGCGGAAATTGCAACGCTGACATTCAGTTCGCGTTTCCCCGGTAAGCAACTGTTCAAGAATGAAGAATTTAAGAGCATTGCCATCGTGAAGCCGGGCAGGACGGTTCAGGATCAGGATTATGTGGACGGCATCTCAGGAGGAACGATTACAAGTAATGGGGTGAATCAGATGATTCGAAACAGCCTGAAGAGTTATGTTGGGTTTTTAAACGCTAAAAATTAGAGAAATATGGGACTATTATCAGGGAAAAATAAAGAAATTTTGTTAGGTCCGTTGAGCCGTAATAATCCGGTCATTATTCAGATGCTTGGTATCTGTTCCGCATTAGCCGTAACGGCGAAGTTAGAGCCGGCAATTGTCATGGCAATTTCGGTGACGGCCGTCGTATCTTTTGCAAACGTAATCATCTCGCTGCTCAGGAATACCATACCTGACCGGATACGCATCATCGTACAGTTAGTGGTTGTCGCGGCGCTGGTAACCGTCGTAAGCGAGGTGTTAAAAGCTTTTGCTTATGATGTGAGCAAGCAGTTATCGGTGTTTATAGGACTGATTATAACGAACTGTATCCTGATGGGGCGGCTCGAAGCGTTTGCTTTAGGCAATCGCCCGTGGGCATCGTTTCTCGACGGTATCGGGAATGGAATGGGTTACGGTATAATTTTGGTGATTATAGCTTTCTTTCGGGAGTTATTAGGATCCGGTACGCTTTTCGGTTTCCGGGTGATACCACAGGCCGCATATGATATCGGATATGTTAATAATGGCCTGATGATCATGCCTCCGATGGCATTGATTTGCTGTGCCGTTATTATCTGGATACACCGTTCGCGGAATAAGGAACTTCAGGAAGAAAAATAAGCGGAATAAAAAAATAACTAAGAATGGAACAATTATTAAGCACATTCGTACGGTCGATTTTTGTTGATAATATGATTTTCGCATATTATCTGGGTATGTGTTCGTATCTGGCTGTCTCAAAAAATGTAAAGACCGCATTAGGACTAGGTATAGCGGTAACGTTCGTCCTTGTTTGCACATTACCGATTAATTATCTGTTGGAAAACTACGTCCTGAAAGAGGGCGCGTTAAGCTGGTTCGGGCAGCAGTATGCCGACGTAAATTTGAGTTTCCTCTCGTTCATCATTTTTATTGCTATCATCGCATCTTTTACGCAACTGGTCGAGATGGTGGTCGAAAGATTTCTTCCTGCTTTATATTCTTCATTAGGCATATTTTTGCCGCTGATTGCGGTGAACTGCGCCATCATGGGAGGTTCCCTGTTTATGCAGCAAAGAGCGTTTATAAATGTGGGCGAGGCGACTGTCTACGGCTTGGGATCGGGAATCGGCTGGTTAGTTGCAATATTGGGAATGGCATCTATCCGTGAGAAACTGGCATATTCGAACATCCCGAAACCATTGAGAGGCTTGGGGATCGCTTTTATCATAACCGGTTTGATGGGCATAGGGTTTATGTGTTTCTCGGGACTTAATCTTTAATTATTAACGTAAAAAAACGATTCTGTAAAAATGATAATATTAATGTCAGGCGGACTAACAATTATGACCGGAGCCTTGGTTTTCCTTTTAATCACGATGATACTGGTCGGCGCATTGCTTGTGGCAAAAGCAAAATTGATACCATCCGGGAATGTGAAAGTGGTGGTTAACGGTGAAAAAGAATTTGAAGCTCCGATAGGGGGGACGGTGTTAAGCACACTTCAGAGCCGGGGTATATTCCTTTCATCTGCTTGCGGAGGCAGCGGAAGTTGCGGACAGTGTCGCTGCCAGATTCCGGAAGGAGGAGGCAACATCCTGCCGACCGAAGTCGGCTTCTTTTCACGCAAACAGATTCAGGCAAACTGGCGGCTCGGATGCCAGACCAAAGTAAAGGATAATATCGCAATCAAAGTCCCGGATGAAGTGTTCGGCGTGAAAGAGTGGGAGTGTACGGTTATTTCAAACAGGAATGTTTCTACATTCATCAAAGAATTTATCGTCGCTTTGCCCGAAGGCGAACATATGGATTTTATACCGGGATCGTATGCGCAGATACGGATTCCCAAGTTCTCTATGGATTATGATACGGATATTGATAAAGCGTCTGTCGGACCCGAATATCTTCCGGCATGGGAACAATTCGGACTGTTCGGCCTGAAATGCCGGAATAACGAAGAAACGATTCGCGCCTATTCGATGGCAAATTATCCGGCGGAAGGCGATCGTATCATGCTTACGGTGCGTATTGCCACACCACCCTTCAAGCCGAAACCGCAGATCGGATTTATGGATGTCATGCCGGGTATCGCTTCTTCCTATATTTTTACGCTCAAACCTGGCGATAAGGTGACGATGAGCGGCCCTTACGGCGATTTCCATCCTGTCTTTAACTCCGAACGCGAAATGATGTGGATTGGCGGCGGCGCCGGTATGGCTCCTCTTCGCGCCCAGATTATGCATCTGACGCGGACGCTTCGTATCGCTAACCGGAAAATGTCGTATTTCTACGGAGCACGCGCACTTAACGAAGTGTTCTATCTCAACGACTTCCTTTCTATTGAAAAAGATTTCCCCAACTTCACATTCCATCTGGCGCTCGACCGTCCGGATCCGGTAGCCGATGCGGCCGGCGTTAAATATACGCCGGGATTCGTTCATAAGGTGATATATGAAACCTATCTGAAAGATCATGAAGAACCGGAGGAGATAGAATATTACATGTGTGGCCCCGGCCCGATGTCGAAAGCGGTGGAAAGTATGCTTGACAGTATCGGCGTGCCTCTCGAAATGCTGCATTTCGACGATTTCGGCGCCTGATCTCACGCCCGATGACAAGGCAGTATAAACAGAGAGGCTATGACGACGTTTTGCCGAATAATAACGGGGCGGATATTGTCCGACATGTTACATGAAATTTTCGACATTCCACACCGCTGTTATATTTACTGATTGAACTTACGGTGTTTTTTTTAAAAAATATTTGTACCGATGCAATAATTCCATGTCATGCAGCGTTTAATAATTAATCGCATCATTATACTAAAACGACTATGCGAAACGGACATGTAAAGAAGAAATCGAATGTGTTATTGTTTAATAGTCCTTTAGGTTTAATATGAAATTTATTGTAGATATGAAACAGTTATTATTTACTTTTTTTGCCGTTATCTTGTGTTATTCATTGTTTTTCGACAAGGGATCCGATGTCGCACCTGTCGACGAAATTAACTATATCTATGAAGAAGCCGTTCCGGATCTGTATTTTGCGATGGATACGCTGAACTCTCATGTCAACATTCTTGTTCATAATAAAATAGAGATGTGGAATCCTCTTTTTTCGGGTAAAAAAATACCGACACCGCTGCCGTTTTAACAGGGCAAACGCATCATGATTTCTTATTTCAGTTTCAGTAGCGCTACATTTTCTACATGGTGCGTATGTGGAAACATATCAACTGGCTGCACTTTACATACGCGATACCTTATGCTAAGCCGCTTCAAGTCGCGGGCCTGCGTTGCAGGATTACAACTGACATAAACGATGCGTTCGGGCGCTGTCGCCAGAATGGTGTCGGTCACAGCGTCGTGCATTCCTGCACGGGGAGGGTCTGTGATGATGACGTCGGGTTGTCCGTGCCGGGCAATGAAGCCGGCAGTAAGCATATTTTTCATGTCGCCGGCAAAAAACTCCACATTATCCAATCGGTTCAGTCCGGCATTCAGCCGGGCGTCATCAATAGCTTCCGGCACATATTCTATCCCTACGACTTTTTTTGACCGGCGGGCGACGAAGTTGGCGATCGTTCCCGTTCCCGTGTATAAATCATAGACAGTTTCGTTGCCTGTAAGGCCGGCAAACTCGCGTGCAATCGAATATAACTTGTATGCCTGACGGCTGTTTGTCTGATAAAATGATTTGGGTCCGATTCTGAATTGCAGGCCTTCCATCTCTTCGATAAGGTGGTCTTTACCGTAGAAAGTTACGATCTTCCGGTCTGTTATCGTATCGTTGCACTTATTGTTGATCACATACATGAGCGATGTGATTTCGGGGAAATGCCCTTTCACGGCATTGAGCAGCAGTTCCCTTTTCTCTTTGTCATCGTCAAAAAAGACAACGATAATCATCACTTCGCCGTTGGATGATGTCCGTACGATGAGAGTGCGGATAAAGCCGTACTGGGCGCGCAGATCGAAAAACGGATATTTGCGGGTGATACATAATTCTTTTATATACAGGCGTATTCTGTTCGATATGTCGTCCTGCAGCCAGCATTTGCGGATGTCGAGCACTTTGTCGAACATACCCGGTATATGAAACCCTACGCCGTCCATAGCCTGGCATGTTGTATCGCCGGACATTTCTTCCTGTGTGAGCCATCGTTTGTTTGAAAATGTAAATTCCAGCTTGTTACGGTAGAACGCCGTTTGCTCGGAAGCGCAGACAGGACATAATTCGTCGATTTCGACATTCCCGATTCTGACGAGGTTGTCGACGACCTGTTTTTGTTTGTATCTGAGCTGCGATTCGTAGGGTAAATGTTGCCATTTACAGCCGCCGCAAATCGTAAAGTGTTCGCAAAACGGCACGCTTCGTTCTTCCGAATATTTATGAAACCGGACGACGCGTCCTTCTGCATAACTGCTTCTTTTCCGCGTAAGTTGTATGTCCGCAATGTCGCCGGGAGCCGCCCAGGGCACAAAAATAACCATGTCGTTTACTTTGGCCAAAGCTTTACCCTCGGCTGCCACGTCCGTTATTTCCACTTCTTCCAATATCGGTAAATCCTTTTTTTTATGTGCCAAAACTTAAATTTTTTATCATTATACTTCTTTTTCTTTGCGCGATGTTTGTAATATCTGCGGGCAAGAGAGCCGGCGCGTATTCATGAACATCCGTCCGTTTGTATCATTGTTTGACCGTTGATTTCACGGTTTCGGGGGCGAATTTAATCATTAACCCTTAAATTTGCAACCGAGAGTTATCGAAAAAAGAACACGAAAAGACAATCGGTCTGTTGAATATCAAAATATAATAAAACAAAACAGCGTAAAGGCCGCCTGCTATCTTTGTGGTGGCTCAAGACCTCGTTTGCAAATCGACCCATGCACAAGTCGTGTCAATAATGCTCCGAATCTGTGTTTTTTTGATCTTCTTTGTTTCCATATCTGTACAATAATTATTGTTTCAGTATTTTGATTAATTCGTCTCCGACAACGCCGGTGTTACTGTATTCCGGAACACGGAAATAAGTAACAATGCCTTCGGGATCGGCAAATTCGGTTAATTTCAGTTCGACATCATGTTTTCCCGAATTGTAGCCGAAACCGGGTTTCCTTGCTTTGACGGTGCAGGGTGTTCCGTTCGCCCGAACGGTGGAATCTGCAGACAGAGACAATGCCGAGGGGTCTAAAGTGATTTTCCCCAATCCCTGAAAACTCATACTGCTTTTAGTGTCTAATTCAGGATTGGCGACACGGCTCAAGCTGTACACCAGCGGTCCACGCATCACCGCTACCCTGCCCGACTGACGTTTCCGTCCGGCAACTAAACGAAATTCCATCGGAATGTCGAATTCAACACGGTCGCCGGTCTTCCATGTACGGTTAATCACGAAAAATTCGCCCGCTGTTATTTTCCCGTCCGCAGGTTTGCCGTTCACCCTGACGGAAACATCCTTTGCGTATCCGGGTATCCGCAGCGCCAGCGGAAAAGCACGCGATTTATTCAGTTTCAGACTGACTGTAACCGCTCCCGAATTGGGATAATCCGTTATCTGTTCGATATCCGCCTTTGTTCCGTCGTCGAAGCCGGTATGCGCCGAAGAAGCGGTGTAAAGATTGACCGCAATTCCGCCTTCGGGTTTCATATAGTAAATCATCAGAGGAAGTTCTGCTATAATCCGTCTGAAATTGTTCGGACAGCAATAGGCGTCCGTATTGAAATATTTCCGTTCGCCCTCAAACGGAATATAATAGCGTATCCGGCGACCGTCGGGCGACTGTGCGGCAAAGAGCGCGTTGTA
>JAITBC010000403.1 GCA_031283785.1 Tannerella sp.
TTTCCGTTTGTGTCGAGTATCAACCGCGCATAATATTTTTCCGCCGGCATATCTCTGAATGTCGCAATGCCGTTTTCAACAATAGCCTTCGCGACCGGCAAACCGCTACTGTTGAGCAATTCCATAAAAGCCGGAACCGTATTGCCGCCGACTGCGGCGGCGACTGCTGCGGCTGCTGCGGCTGCGGCGTCCGGTATGCTGTCTGCGGCTTCCGGTATGCTGGCGGAGGCGGCGTCCGGTATGCTGTCGGTGGCGGCCGGTATGCTGGAGGCGGCATCCGGCATCCGGTTACTGTTCCCGGCTATCGGCATGTCGCCGGCGGCCGGCAGGCCTTGAATCGCAACGGTCAAATGTCCGTATTCCTTTTCGCTTTTGACTGTCATCGTGACTGATATGGAATCATTACAGTGGCCGTAGACGCCGTAAAGCATGGCGGAGTCGATCGTCAGGCGATATGTTTCTTCATAATTGAAAGGGCGAACGATGTTGTATGTCATTGCAAGTACAGGATCTTCACCAAGTTCGAAATCCACCGCCTCCCATAAAGTGTCGACGCCCAGTTCCAGCATAAAAAATTCTTTCCGTACGTCCATAACGGGTTCGTTAAACTTTACGGAAATGATGTCGTGCGGATTCATCGAGCCGGAGGGAGTAACCGCTACCTGAAGGGGTATGACCGGCGTTTTCGCTTCTTCCGTGTTCAACGAATCGGCGGATGTTTCGGCATCAGGCCTCACTTTCGGAGGTTTTTTGCGTGGCGTTTTTTTCTTTTTCTTCTGCGCTGCATCCTTGTTCACCAGCGTAAGCGTATCCGTTTGTAATTCGATCAGGTCTGGTATTGTGTCATTATTCTTCCAGTAGTTGACGCCGACCAGCAACGTGTCGATCTTATATATCATGGAATCGAGAATCCAGTAGTTTATGGAAAAGCCTTCCTGACTTTCTCCGCGTTGAGTCACATACCACAATGAATCGCGCGGTTCGAAATTCAACGGCACGGGAACAGGAAACGTATCCATCGGCGCATTGAATTTAAGCGTGAAGATATAATCCTGCGGGCGTTCCGGCCGCAGCAGACGCTGGCGTGGCGTAATCGAGTCTTTAGAAAACCACAGGACAAGGTCATTCGGATAAAACAGTGTCTTTTCGACCATCAAAACCGTATCGAACGTAATCGTATCCCGCCATACCGTATCGGGCACCATGCCACGTTCGCACGAAGGAATAATGACGGAATCAAAAAATGCCAGCGCCTCATCGTTATTCTTATCGTATGCATAGTTACGGTTTTTATCTTCGACGGCAAAAAGATGATACGTGCCCGGCGAAACGTTGTGAATGGTAAACCGCCCCCGTTCGTCGGTCTTCGAGGTACGCAGAAACGGCGTCTTCGTAAATGCCGTGTCCGACAAATCGTTATGTATGCCGACGAGCATCCGCTGAACCGGCTCAAGGTCTTCCGCATTAATCAGCGTGCCGCTTATCTGCAACGTGTCCAGAACATCGCCCGTCGAAAATGCAAAGCTGAAGTTTTCAAGCACATTTTTCTCATTATTATCGGTTATGGAGCTTGTGAAGTCGATCGTATAAGTCGTATTCTCTTTCAACGTGTCTTTCAGTTCGACCAGAATTTTCTTGCCGATACCCTGAATGAACGGATTCTGCTTCTGTGGAGGCGTGACGATCACATTCTCGGACGGGCTTTCCAACGTTATATACTCGTCAAAAAAAACTTCGATTTTCTTCCCGTCGAAACGCAACTGATTAATAGCCGGATTACTGGCTACGAATTCAGGCGGGTCCTCATCATAAGGGCCTCCGTTCGGATTACCTATGTTGGCGCATGCAAACATCAGGTAAAACAGCAAAAACACTGCCGTCAAACGTAGCATCATATATCGAACCTTATGTTTCATCCTTATATTGAATAATTATGGGACAAAAGTATGAATTAATTGTTAATTGTCAATAACCCTGAAGCCGATTCTGCAATACAGGCATTTTTTCCTGTCGCAATATTCGCGTCGTAACTGTATCAGCGCCTGCGTATCGCAGGCATTTATGACGGGAACGCCTGCATTTTCGAAAAAAGCGGCGATACTGTTCCGTTCCGGCGGCAACCTCTCCAGGAAATTCAGCGCACGGTCGCAGTATGCCGGCAGGTTTCTCCTCTTTCCATAGGCGAAAAGCACGGGTATAACCGTATTGATAAGGATAATGCTGATCGCATTTTTCCCCAGGGATTTCTTTTTTGCATCGGACGTATGGTGGAAATGATAATGCGTATGCCAGTATTCCGACGTAGAGACGTCGAAGAATGATTTTATCTCATTCAAATCATCCGATTCCAGTATTGCGGCGAACAATACATCGTTGTTTATCCATACTGCAGCCGCCTGTGCAATCCTTACGTGTGGAAAGTTTACCGGACGTGTGCGGAGTTTTTTAAACAGAAAGCCATCCACGGGCTTGAGGCAATATTTTTTCCTTAAGAAATCATACTCTCGGCAGAGGGATGAACAGTAATGCCGGCAATCCGCATCTTCCGCATCTTCCGCATCCGGCAGCAGCCCGGCCTGGCCGAAAAGCAGCGCTTCGATCTGCAAAGGGTTGTCGCGGTGTTTCAGGATATACTTATACGGCAAGCTTCGGGCAAGCCATTCGAAAGCGTCGCCGTTCGTCCCGAAGCCGAAATTACGCATCAGGGTGATATAAAATATCTCGTTCCAGTCGTCCGCACAACGCTCAAGACGTGCAAAGATATCTGACGCCTTACGTTCGAGGCGTTCCGAGGCGAGCGCCGCCATCCAGTCGGACAGATATATCGCCGGAATACGGTAGATATGTCCGGCGCACGACACCGGCGTATCACGCGATAACAACCATGCAATATTTTCCTCGATCTTCTTCGGGATGCGCATGACGACCTGCGGAACAGGCTCGCTGTTTGTACGGTATACGGTCGTGTCATCAAGCCCGACGACATGCAGTATAACCGAATCATATGCTTTATCTTTATGATGATCATGAGCCATCCAGTCGGATGCACGTTCGTGGATCTCCACATTGCCGGCCCACACATTTTTTCCTATACGTACTTTTGCATTAAAAAAATCAGGCCCTGCATCGGTATTCGGTATTCCGGCATCGATCACAAAAACGGGTATACCGTCCGTCGTAGCGAGGTCAGACTCCGCATACAGCCGGTGTTTCCATACATATTGAAGCACTCGTTCCATAGAAAATCAAGTTAAATGTTAAACGTAAATGCACAAATATAATATATTTATTCCTATCTTTGCGAAGTTTGAATAATTATATTTTATGAAAATAGCATTAATTGGTTATGGAAAGATGGGGCGCATCATTGAGCAGATCGCCCAAAAGAGAGGGCATGTCATTGTATCGAAGATTGATGTAGATAATACTGCCGACTTTGATTCCGCCGCTTTCAGGTCGGCGGATGTAGCGATAGAATTTACGACGCCTTCAACGGCGTTCGATAATTATCAGAAATGTTTTGCCGCCGGTATGCCGGTAGTGTCGGGCACTACCGGATGGACTTCGCGCCTTGGAGAAATAAAAAAACAGTGCGAAGATGAAGGGCGAACTTTTTTCTATGCATCGAATTTCAGTATCGGCGTAAATATCTTTTGCGCAGTAAACCGTTATCTGGCAAAATTGATGAACAGCTTCCCGTCGTACGACGTGAATATGACGGAAGTGCACCATATACATAAGCTGGATGCTCCGAGTGGAACGGGTATAACTCTTGCGGACGATATTATAAAAGAGATAATCCGTAAAAAACAGTGGCGGCTTGCCGGTGAAGGCGAAAAACCGTTTGACACGGAGAACCCTGGAACCCTCGTCATTCACGCAATTCGAGAGGGTGAAACGCCGGGCATACATGAAATCCGCTACGAATCGGAGGTCGACAGCATAACCATCAAACATGATGCCAAAAGCCGTGCCGGATTTGCTCTTGGAGTAGTCATGGCCGCAGAATTTACCGCAGGGAAAAAAGGATTCCTCGGTATGGAGGAACTGCTGAAATTAATGGTATTCGTGGTTAGTGATTAATCTTTAAATAAGGAAATATTACGTTTTTTGTTAAAGCAGTTATAATTATATGGAAGATAAGAAACTCGGAGATTTTATTCAGGAACGGAAGGTATATCTGAAAAATAAATCCGCCGAAATCCCTTTTTTATTAAGCGACAAATTTGAATTTAAATATTAATTATCATGGAATTAAAAAAAGTAGAAAAACGTCAGTGGATAAATTTCGGCATTTGGGCTGTTTTGTATGTGCTTTTCACCGTATGGATGGAGAATTGGTGGCTGCTGTCGGGGCTTATTGTACTTGCCGATATATATATCACAAAATTTATACCGTGGGGAGGATGGAAAAAATCATCAAACGCTAACGTGCAGAACGTGCTGAACTGGATCGATGATATAATGTTTGCATTGATTGCAGTATATATGATAAACATTTTTGTATTTCAAAACTATCAGATACCTTCGTCGTCTCTTGAAAAGACACTGCTTGTCGGCGACTACCTTTTTGTAAGCAAATTGAGTTACGGGCCGCGAGTGCCCAATACGCCCATTTCATTCCCACTCGTACAAAATACGTTGCCGGTACTGAACTGCAAATCGTATGTCGAGTGGCCGAACTGGGGCTATAAGCGCGTGAAAGGGCTGGGAGGCGTCAAACGTAATGATATTGTCGTCTTCAACTTTCCGGCCGGAGATACCGTCGCGCTAAACCAGTCCAACCCGGACTATTATACGTTACTGCATTATAACGGCCGTGAAGCGATCCGCCTGAACAGGGCCGAATACGGCGATATCGTATATCGCCCCGTCGATAAACGCGAGAATTATGTCAAACGGTGTGTGGGAATGCCCGGCGATTCGCTTCGGATAATCGATAACCGGATATATATAAATGGAGAAGTGCTGCCCGACAGGAAAAATGTGCAGCATGTTTATTATATTGAAACTGACGGGACGATTATCAAAGACGATATGTTCCGCCGCCTGAAAGTTAGTGCCGACGACCGCAAGCTTGTTTCGGAACGTACGAGGGAGACGGATCCCTACTATCAGGCTTTATCTTATATCGGTTTTACGAAAAATGCCGACGGGCGCTATCCTCCCATTTACCGCGTACCGTTAACGACGGAAGCAGTTGAAATAGTAAAAAAAATGCCGTCCGTCCGCAAATTCGTCATTGAACCCGACCTGATAGGCGGCGATGTTTATCCTGTTGATTATGACTTGGGATGGACGCGTGACAACTACGGCCCGATATGGATTCCCGAGAAAGGGGCAACGATCGAACTCAATGAGAAAAATCTTGCGTTATACCACCGTTGTATACATAACTACGAAAACAACATGCTCGAAGTTGAAGCCGGCGGTTCTGTACGTATAAACGGAGAACCGGCTGCTACCTATACATTCAAATATGATTATTACTGGATGATGGGCGATAATCGTCATTGCAGCGCCGACAGTCGCTCATGGGGCTTTGTTCCTGAAGATCATATCGTAGGAAAACCTATACTGATCTGGTTGTCTTTAGACAAAGATCGCAATATCTTCGATGGCGGTATCCGCTGGAATCGAATATTCCGCAAGGTTGAAGCGTTTAACTAACTCCCATCTGCAATAGATGAAATCGGTTATCCGATATATAATTATATTTACGGTGATAATTGTTACGGTTGTTGCCGTAAAATGGTTTTTAATCGGCTCTTATCGTATTACAAGCGATAAAATGAGTGATACGCTCAAAAACGGAGATTGTGTGTTGGTGAACAAACTGAAATGTAGCAGCAATCCCGGACGTAACCGTATCGTACTGTATAGTAGCCCCTTACGCCGCGATGCCGTACATCCTCCACTTTTTATCGGAAGATGTATCGGAACGCCCGGCGACATTATCCAGATGGGCGTCGACGGGTTTCGTGTCAACGGACGCCTTCTTCCCGGCGCTCCGATGATGACACCCGTTTTCCGCATACGTAAAGATATAAAGGAACAGCTTCTGGCGACGATGGAATCGTTGCGTATACCGCTACGGGAAGTAAGTGAAGACTCTATCAACCTTACCCTCCGCCTGAGCCTGCGCGAAAAGGAACTGCTCAGCCGCAACCTTGCACAGGTCGTGCAGATAGAAATGCTGGACGAACATTATATGGGATACGAATTTGTCGTTCCGCGTAAAGGAATTGCCGTTGATATGAACGAGACGTCGCTTATGGCGTGCAAAGAAGCAATCATGAATGAGACAGGAGGCACGGCAGTCATACGCGACGGTAAATTGTATATACAGGGGAAGGAAAGAACTTCTTATTTTTTTTGTAAGGATTATTACTGGATATTGTCGGAAAATGAATCGAACGGCATTGATTCCCGTCATTTAGGCCTGATCCCCAAAGACCATGTCGCAGGAAATATATGGTACTGCTGGTATAGTAAAGATATTTCCCGGCGTTTCGGAAAAATAAAATAAATGTCGATCGCATACCTCTCTACGGCCTATCTGGCTCCGGTGCAATACTTTTCGAAGCTTGTAAGTTTTGATGAGATACGCATTGAAACGGAAGAAAATTATCCTAAACAAACATTCAGGAACAGATGCCTGATAGCAACAACGAACGGCATACAGGCGCTTACCGTACCAATACAAAAACCAGACGCTCCCAAATGTCCGACACGCGACATACGTATCTCCGGTCATGGAAACTGGCAGCATCTGCACTGGAACGCTCTCGTTTCGGCTTATAACATGAGCCCGTTTTTCGAATATTATGCCGATGACTTCAGGCCGTTTTATGAGCAATCGTACAAATACCTTGTTGAATATAACGAAGCGCTGCAAACGATGATATGCAGGTTGCTGGATATTCGTCCGTTGATAACTCATACCGGGAAATATGAACCGGAAGTATGCAACGATTTCCGTACGGCGATCGACCCCCGTAATCCGCAACCGGACACGGCGTTCACACCCCGCGTATATTATCAGGTATTCCACGATAAACACGGCTTTATCCCGAACTTGAGCATCGTAGACCTCTTATTCAATATGGGACCGGAATCGGTATTGTTTTTATGACCCCACCCCCACCCTACAAATCAAGCCGCCGAAAGTACGTGGTACAGCCATTGCCCATAGCTGCACGTGCGCTCAAAAAAAACGGGTATTATATAGAACACAAATTCACATGAATATCTTAATGTTTCCAGGAATTTCAGACCGGCGTCGTGCGAAGTATCTCCAGCAGTTCTTCCTCGCCGAGACCGGTAATTGCCTGCATCTGCTCGATGGAGAAACCGCTGCGCCTGCAGTTAAGGACAATATTGATTATACTCGTCTTTTCGCCTTCCGCACGGCCTTCTGCTATACCTTCCGCACGGCCTTCCACACGGCCTTCTGCTAGACCTTCCACTCGACCTTCTGCTATACCTTCCGCACGGCCTTCCGCTAGACCTCTTGCTAAACCTCTTGCAAGGCCTTCTGTTTCACCTTTTGACAAGCCTTCGGCGATAAGACTGTTTTCGACGCGGATGATATCCCAATATGCGTCGTATGCCGCCAGCTCGGCATCAGTGTATGCGCCTACCTCGCACAGCTCAATGGCCTGACGGATATCGACGTCTGCCTTCAACTCCTCGGCAACGTCCGTCTTTCGCTCTTCTACCTCCCGAAGGAAGCGTAGCCACAACACCGCCATCCGACGGTCTGTCCACGTCTCCACACGGAACTTGGGCAAC
>JAITBC010000420.1 GCA_031283785.1 Tannerella sp.
ACAATACTGCCGTATCAGCAGTCGAGATCATTACCGTATCCATTTTTTTAGGAGAGGATTCGGCAATCTTACCACTCCATGAATTCTTTATAGGAGGATTCGTGACAGAGCCATCCGGATTCAAAATAAAAGAATTTTTCCACCAAGGATAAGATACCGGATGCTGCGGATCTTTATAATCAGTATAACGTACACGTGTTTGATATACATTTATAAAAGTACTGTCGGTATAAGGATCATATACAACACGGAACTTGGACTGATTCTCCATAATTGAGTCGCGAGCGCGTTCAAACGGTGTATCATCCGACCATTTACCTTCATTATATATATCGGAAGTGTCACGACGCTTCTCACTCCAATTGAATTTCAGAAATTGGTCATTCCCATAGTTCCAGTATGCGGTATCCACATATAACCATTCATGATCTTCATTCTCGAATTGCAGATAACCGTATTTATATAAAGAGTCATCCTTTGTTTCAAATGCCGTCAATGGACCCTGTGCATGAGGATTAACTCCCGCTTCCTTCGGAGTAGTAAACGGATTCCAACCGTCATTCTCTGCTTTTACATTCAATGCGTCAGGCTCGAATTTAATTGTTGTGCGAACCGCATTATAATCATCGGCATTCAATACAAATTTGTCAAGTTTCTTTAATGTGAAAAGCAACACGTTTTCAACATATTTAGAACCGCCAATACGTACATTTCCGGCTGCATCTCCAACAAGATCATTAATGGCGACATACTTAACCGTAACTTTCCAACCGCCCGTACCTTCATTACCAATTAATGTGGGATTGTCGTAAGTCACACCTTCATCTAATACAAAAACAAGAACGGAGTCTAGTTCTACATAAGAATACAACGGCATATTCGTCTGCAAAGGCTGGGTGCCGTTGTGGGTCTGAGAAAAATGCCATCCGGAAACGATCACATCTTCGTCATTCACAAGGTTAATCGCTTGATTTGAACCGAGGCTTTCATAAATATAACGGGATTGCCCGTCATCTTCCAGATCATATCTCCAAGAAGCCGCATCGAAGAATGGCGCCTGTAATGATCTACCACCATGCAGGTTTGTAAAATCAAATTCTATATTCGCACCGTCTACCTTAGTATCATTATAAGAAACACACCAGGATGCATGGCGAATAGCCCCAATCTTTTTGGAACCCCCATATCCCAAGTCCACATATTTGTGATCTAAATCCTTAATTATATCTAAGCGAAGTTGCCCATAGTTATCTACATACAACACATAAGACGAGTCTCTAGAAGACGCAGAGATATTGGGAGGGTTGAGACCGGTCAGCGTAGAATTCGCAATGCCCGTAACACTTAATAAATAATAAGCTTTATCCATCGAGCTTAGATTTTCCACTGCATCCGCCCTCAAAGTATCAGCAAAAAGAGTTTGTGCCTTTACAGTAAACAACGAGGTCATGGATAACAAAGCTCCCACTAACAGAGTGAAAATTTTTTTGTTCATAATCATATAGTTTTATTATTAATAATTTCTCCAGTTTATTTTTCATTTCTACGCTTTTACGCGGCAGGTTCCCTGTTAAGGGATGCCTGCCTGCTATAAAAGCATATCATTGAATTTTTCTATCTTTCTATTTATTTCACAATAGCTTTAACAGAATCTCCATCAACAGTCACGACAACTATACCTTTAGGAACTTTCAACGTGACATTATCACTATTCAGAGTTGTAGCTATTACTTTCTGGCCTAAGATATTTGTAATCGTCACATCTTTTCCGTTTGCATTCAAAATCGACAGTTCGCCGATACCCGAAACAACTGTTAGAGACGCTTCCGAAGTTACGGGATCATTCGACGTAGCCACACCATCACCTTCCTCATCATACACTACATTGAATATTTCAGCCTGACTAATTGCATCGTCATAAGAAGAGCGGCTCAAAACCGGAATGCCATTGTCAATCTTAATCCAACCGCCCTGCACAGGAGCGATCTTACGATTTCCGTATGGGGTACGATCCGTAGTCTCCGATTCGATCAGGAATTGTTTTGAGTCATTATCCGTGCCGCCTTCGCCTGAATTTACATCGGCATTTTGTGCATAAGACTTCACAAAGCGTAATGAGAATGTTACGTCGTTATGATAATTATTCCATTCTGCGAAATCATAGTAAACGCCATATATCGCGTCACTAAGATTACTAAGAGGCTTTCTCGCCGGCAAATCTAATTCTAATAACGCTTTGCCATTCACATATGTCTTACCATCATCTCCTTCTACCAGATAAGTTTCAGGTATACCGCGTTTCTGAAGTTCGCTTACGATATACAAACGGTCGTTCACGTGAATTGCATCGACAAAAGCCAAACGATCCCATGATGTACTGGTTATATACCTCTTATCCCGCACCGGATATCCATCCGCACCGTTACTACCCAACCGGCGAGCAGAATCCGTAGCATTAATCAAATAACGGCCTCTGGTATACGCAGGGATATCAATATGCCCTATATAATTATTGCATAAATCATATGTTCCAGTAAGACTTCTCGGTTCAACGACGTCAACGTCTACGGCAATCAGATATTGAGGTTTAATCGGGCCTGTACCGCGTTTAATATATGCCGTATCAATATACAGGTTGTAATTATACTTAATAGTTCCGTCAGGAGCAACGACGTTTTCTACAAATTGATCGGCATTAGCCAACCCCAAGAAATTAATACCCATATTATCCGCATCAGCCGACAAAGCGTCTTCAAATAAAAATTCACGCTTATTATACTGGGTATAGATACGTAATGTCTTAGGAGCATCAAGATCACCGGCTGTAGCGACATCATCCTTCTTGCTGTTTAATCTTCTATATAACGGATAATTCACATTCTCAAGAGCAAATGTCGATACGCGTGCAGAAGATACGGTCTTACCCTGAGCTTTAATAATACCGTCTTCCGTTTCGTGAACACGCCACATTACAAGATTGTAGCTAGATGACTCGTCGTCGCCTTTAATCGTATCGGAGACTTCCAAACCCATATCGCCTACACGATCAAGTTGTGCTCCTTCGATACGGTCGAGGATCGCATAATAAACCCTCCTTGTAAGATCTTGCTCTTTTCTTTCTTCGTTTTCAGACGCAACTTCTTCGAGGAAATAAGTCTCACGAAGATAGACATTAGCAAATTTAAACGGATCTGCATCTGCAGATTTATCCGCCACGCCATAATTTAATTTATTATTAACATCGGAACCATCATCCGCCGCTCCTTTCAAAACGACAAACTGTTCTGCCAAACCATCCCTGTAATCATAGAAATCGGCAACTTTCAGTTCATAATAATAACGCTCCAAAACAGGTACCCTTTGCACTATTCGTGTGCCAGGTATCTCATCTATTGTATAAGTGGGCGACGTCTTCGGATAACCATATGTCTCAGTAGCAAATCTATTGCTTGCCGAACGCAAAGTAGTACCCAAGAGGAACTGGAAGGCTTCTTTACCGCCATCCTTATTAACATGCAATACAGATTCGCCCCTGTTCTCCTTCAAATCTATATATTTAGTAGGATCATAAATGTTGTAATAGTTAAACGCAAACGCATTATAATCCATACCCTTTGCAGATCCGACATCATCGGATTTTCCAAAACTTACGCTACTTTCATTCGTATTAACATAGAAATATTTATAACCCAGATATTTATCAATCACATAGCTGGGTGTCACCGGTCTAAAACCGCTATTATCACTTATACCACATTCGCGATCACCCATCGGTTTCAGATATCTACCATTTACCCAGCCATATCGAATCGACGAGGTTGTTTTTCCGTCTGCCGGTACGAGAGGATCATATGTAAAGATGAACTGTGTCTGTCCATAGAATATTGATGAAAGAGTATCTTTTTTTATTAACACATTTTTCATTTTAACAGAATCGTTAGGAATATCCCCAAACTCACGGTTAGTAATGTTTACACGATAAGATTGTTTATCGGAAACATGTTCAACTACCCATTGATATGACGGAATACGATCCGGACATTCGCCTTCTTCAAGTTCCATCCACTGGGGAACAAGCGAACCGTTATAAAGACGTATACCCAGACAACGACCTTCTGAATTCCAGATCGTATAAATACCCTGTTGAGGTTGCCATCCTTTAATCTCCGCATTACAATTATCAATACCGAAAGATATACGCGTATTAGCAGGCTCCTCGCCGATTGTCAAAAGTTTTGAACCATCCCTGTATAAATCCTGCAGACGTACAATCAACACGTCCTGAATCGTATCGTTATACAAACCATAATAATGATGCTCGCCGGGAGCAGCGTCCACTGTATATCCCGACAAATATCCCTCCGCAATGCCATCCCTATATACACCATTTGCAATGGCGCTATGTCCTGCATGACCAACGGAAAATGCATTAATCACCAAACTGTCTTTTGACGGAAAGTATACAAAACGATATTCATCATTATCATTAGCAGCATTATAGCTACCATTGGCAAGAATCCGGATATAATTTTCACCCAATTCATTTGTATAACGGTCGCCATCAGCACCAGTATTAGCGATATTATATATTTTCTTCCCTTTATCTATTCCATCAACATACAAGTTCAAATAACCAGGTTTATCACCGTCTACTGCCGCCAACTTATAACCGAAATAATTAGGATAAATCGTTGAATTAGGAGCGGGATCAAACGATAGCTGAGTCAAACCGGGGTTCGCACTTTCGCCCAACCTGGTATTAAATGCGTTTGCATCCAATACTACCGGAGCAACCTCTACAATGGTAAACTTTAACATATTGGCAACCGTGCCGTTTACAAAATTTGAAATTGCGCTGATTTCGGATTTAATCGCATGACTGCTGTTGTTGTAAGTAAGAACCGTATAATTAGAAGCATCATTATAGCGATAAATAGGCCTGCTGTAATTCAACTGCCCGTTCTTATAAGAATATGAATACATCCAACCCTTTTCTCCAATATTTTCACCTACATAAGCATCACCTCCTGCAGCAATAGTCAACTCCAAGTTAAACGCTTTATTTGTAAAATGGAATGTAGGCATCTGACCCGATTGTTCGCCTCTTTCTATCCCAATACACCACATTGTCGACTGAAGGTCTTTATATGTTGCATCATTGCCATGTCTATGTCTTAGGTCATTCATACTTACGGGGATAACTTTACCTCCTTCCGTAACGCCCAACACAATCGTATCACCATTGTCAATATAATTTGACCCACTCACTATGGGACTATTGCTGAGACTACTGCCGTCATTTGCACCAATCCACCCCGTCGTCCCACCAACGTAAATCGAATCAATTCGGATATGGTACAAACCCAAACCCGTTCCATCAGGAAGCGATCTCACTGTATCGCCGACGCTAAGATTACCCCCGATGATCGCAGCATTTACCGTAAATGCCATCGAGAACAGCATTAGCGCGGATGCTAACAAAGTAAAAATTTTTCTGTTCATAATCATTTTAATTTAAATTAATACTAAAATTTTATTTTAATTTTCTCTCTTTCTCTTTTTAAGCGTAACTCACTGTAAACAAAATTATCGGAACAAAAATACAAATTCATTTGCCATATCGCATCAGAATTATGCGTTTTTTTTTCGACTTTCGATAATTTATTATCCAAATGCGGCCTTTCCAGTACAAAACCTCTACTTTAGACAACAAACTCCTTCTTGTCCGGGTTCCTCTTTCCTTTCATCTTTTTTATAACAGATATATAATATTATGTACGTGCGTACATTTATATATAACAACATCTATCTCTCACGCTTCATCATTGCGAGCCGAAACCCGGACTCGAACCGGGGACCTATTCATTACGAATGAATTGCTCTACCAACTGAGCCATTTCGGCAACACATATGTTTTAACCTCGCAAAGGTAAATACTTTATTCTATATCTGCAAATAGTTTTCTTGAAAAATTTTGCAACTCCTGCTCTAAATTTTTCATCAACCGACCTTCTAAAAAAGTGTCTTCACTCCCTATTGTAAAGATCTTTTCTATTTCACAAAAGTCATCGTCGACCAACGATATGCTAAAAGGCCGCATGAATACGGGGTTATCGAAAAATTTTCCCGATTTTAACCCCACAAGAACAGCGCGAATAACATTCACTTGAGGCTTGTACGAACGCGCCGCTTTCTCGGAATGATCCATCCAGTCGAATATAATATTTTTTTCCAGCAATGTCTCCCTGTCATCATAAACCTGTATCTCGCCGGAGTCCGAATCAAGCTGAATATACAAACCGTCAACCGGACGACCGGCGTTCGCCTTTACCAGTTTATCCGCCGCATCAACAAATACAGCCTCCAATATAACTTGCACTTTTGATTTTTCCTTTACCATATATTTATTTTCCATGTTTAACTTCGGGTTGCAGCAAAGGTAATACTTTTTCTTTAATCTGCAATTTTTTCCGACTAATAATATTCAACAGCATACAGAAATTTATATGAATGTTTTGTCTGTCTGAAAATAAAGATCATGCAAATCTTGTGGAAGATTATGCGGAAAATATAGTATGATTATAATCAGCATATATATCAACGGTAAATATTACATATCTTAAAAATATACCCCTTAAAAATAACGATTCGTAAATTAGTGATTTGAGGAGTATCATTATTGCCGGCAAACGGATGCAAAATGAAAGTTTTTTAGTATTTTTGCCGGACATTTGATATATTATGCATATCAACAAAAACATAAAGACAATCAACGATGATTAAAAGGAACATTTTAACAAAAAACGAGGGGCTTTACAACCCGGAATACGAACATGACGCCTGCGGCGTCGGCATGATTGTCCACATAAACGGGGAAAAATCCCACGACATTGTGGAGTCGGCGCTGAAAGTGCTCGAGAACATGCGTCATCGTGGGGCGGAGGGCGCCGACAACAAGACGGGCGACGGCGCGGGTATCCTGCTCCAGATCCCGCATGAATTTATTTTGTTGCAGGGGATTCCCGTCCCCGAAAAAGGGAAATACGGCACCGGCCTCATTTTCCTTCCCAAAGATGAAAAACAGCAGTCCGTAATATTAAGCATCATCATCGAAGAGGTTGAAAAAGAAGGTCTTAACCTGATGCATATCCGCAAAACGCCTACCAATCCCGATATCTTAGGCGATGATGCACGCGCTGCGGAGCCCGACATAAAACAGATTTTTATAACCGGGGAAAACGACCAGCATACGCTCGAACTCAAACTTTATATCTTACGACGCCGGATCGAAAACAGGGTCGACAAAAGCAAGCTGAAAGATAAAGATGATTTTTATATCGTTTCGCTTTCTACACGCAGGATAGTATACAAAGGGATGCTTGAGACGATGCAGCTAAGGTATTACTATCCCGACCTGACGAATAATTATTTCACAACGGGACTGGCCGTCGTTCACTCGCGTTTCAGCACTAATACGTTCCCGCGCTGGAGTCTGGCGCAACCGTTCCGGCTGCTGGCACACAACGGCGAAATAAATACGATACGCGGTAACCGCGGATGGATGGAGGCACGCGAAAGCGTTCTTACCTTCCCTACATTAGATAATATCAATGACATCCGCCCGCTCATACAGCCGGGAATGAGCGACAGCGCCTCGTTCGACAATGCGCTTGAGTTCCTGGTGGCATCCGGCATGAGCCTGCCACATGCCATGACGATGCTTATCCCGGAAAGTTTCAACGAAAAGAATCCGATTTCGGAGGATCTGAAAGCATTCTACGAATATCATTCGATCCTGATGGAGCCGTGGGACGGCCCTGCCGCCCTGCTTTTCAGCGACGGACGTTATGCCGGCGGCATGCTTGACCGCAACGGACTGCGTCCGGCACGCTACCTGATAACGAAGAATAACATCATGGTTGCCGCTTCCGAGGTGGGGGTCGTCGACCTGGAACCGAATGAGATAAAAGCGAAAGGACGCCTGCAGCCGGGTAAAATAATCCTCGTCGACACCGAAAAGGGGGTCATCTATTATGATGAAGAACTTAAAAAACAATTAGCCGACGCCCGTCCGTACCGCTCGTGGCTGACGAATAACCGCGTCGAGCTGGACGAGCTTAAATCGGGGCGACTCGTGGCAAGCAGCATAGACAAGTTCGAGCAGCGCCTGCGCCTGTTCGACTATACGCGCGAAGATATCGAACGTATCATCATACCGATGAGCACCACAGGCGCCGAACCGGTAGGATCAATGGGCTTCGATGCGCCGTTAGCCGTCATCTCCCGGCGTCCGCAGCTTCTTTATAATTATTTCCGCCAGCAGTTCGCCCAGGTCACGAATCCGCCGATCGACCCTATCCGCGAAGAGTTGGTGATGAGCCTGACGGAATACATCGGCGCGGTAGGCGATAACATCCTGACGCCCAACAAGTCGCACTGCAAAATGGTACGCCTCCCACATCCCGTACTCAGCAACACGCAACTCGACATACTGTGTAATATACGCTATAAAGGCTTCAAATCCATTAAGCTGTCGATGCTTTATGATATCGCCAGAGGGCGCGACGGACTTGAAAATGCGATCGGCAGGTTGTGCCGTGAGGCAGAACAATCGGTCGGTGACGGCGTCAATTATATCATTCTGAGCGACCGGGAGGCGGACGAAAAGATGGCTCCCATACCCTCCCTCCTTGCCGTAAGCGCCGTACATCATTACCTGATCTCCGTACAGAAACGCGTGCAGACCGCGCTTATCGTCGAAACCGGCGAAATGCGCGAAGTGATGCACGCCGCATTATTGCTCGGCTACGGAGCCAGCGCCCTGAATCCTTACATGACATTCGCCATACTGGACGATATCGTAAAGAAAAAAGAAATACAACTCGACTACGAAACGGCCGAAAAGAATTATATCAAAGCGCTTCGCAAAGGACTGCTCAAAGTATTGAGCAAGATGGGGATAAGCACGATACGCAGCTATCGCGGGGCTAAACTGTTCGAGGCCATAGGAATAAGCGAAGATCTGTGCGAGAAATATTTCGGAGTCGCGATTAATAAAACCGGAGGCATCCGCCTCGAGGAAATTGTTGCCGACTCAAAAATCCTGCACAAAAATGCCTTCTGCGAACATCAGGAAAAAGAGAAACTGCTTCCGCACCATGGTATGCTTTCATACCGTAAAGACGGCGAAGCGCACGCATGGAATCCCGAATCTATTTCCACATTGCAGCTGGCTACACGTCTGGGAAGCTATAAAAAATTTAAAGAATATACGCATATCATCGACGAAAAACCGGAGGCTATCTTCCTGCGTGATTTCCTCACGTTCAAAAAAGCGGCAAAACCCGTGCCGCTGGATAAAGTAGAGCCGGCCGACGAGATTATGCACCGGTTTGTGACGGGAGCTATGAGCTACGGTTCGATCAGCAAAGAAGCGCATGAAACGATTGCCGCCACGATGAATATCATTCACGGGCGCAGCAATACCGGCGAAGGCGGCGAAGACCCCGCACGTTTTAAGCCGCGCAAAGACGGGCTGTCGCTACGCTCGGCTATCAAACAGGTGGCGTCGGGGAGATTCGGGGTGACAACCGAATATCTGGTAAACGCAGACGAGATACAAATAAAAATAGCGCAGGGAGCAAAGCCCGGCGAAGGCGGACAGTTACCCGGCTATAAGGTTAACGAGATCATTGCCGCGACACGTCATTCCATACCCGGCATCTCGCTGATATCCCCGCCGCCGCATCACGACATTTATTCGATAGAAGATCTGGCACAGCTTATTTTTGACCTTAAGAACGTAAACCCGGAAGCGGAAATAAGCGTAAAACTCGTGGCGGAAAGCGGCGTCGGCACTATTGCCGCCGGCGTGGCAAAAGCTAAAGCCGACCGTATTATCATCTCCGGCTCCGACGGCGGGACAGGGGCATCTCCGTTAAGTTCCATCCGCTATGCCGGCATACCGGCGGAAATAGGCCTGTCAGAAACACAGCAAACGCTCGTATTAAATAATCTGCGTGGACAAGTAAGGCTTCAGACCGACGGACAGATTAAGACCGGACGCGACATTATCATAATGGCGTTGCTGGGAGCCGAAGAATACGGATTCGCAACATCGGCGCTCATCGTGTCGGGATGCGTTATGATGCGCAAATGCCATATCAACACGTGCCCCGTAGGCGTTGCAACGCAAGATGAAGAACTCCGGAAACGTTTCCGCGGGAAGCATGAATACCTGGTGAACTTTTTCCGTTTCCTTGCGGAAGAAGTTCGCGAATACCTGGCGGAAATGGGCTATACCCGGCTCAATGATATCATTGGCCGCGCGGATTTAATAGAAAGAAAGCCGTCGGACGGATTCGTCAAACACGACCTGCTGGATTTCGTCAAACTGACATATTTCCCCGAAGAAAGCAGGAACGCTTCTATCCGCAAGACAACCGGACAGATTCATCATATAAATGATGTAAAAGACCGCGATATCATCAGGCAGGCGAAGAATGCAATCGAAAACAGGCAGGAGATATCGCTCGACTATACGATAGCAAACACCGACCGCGCTGTCGGCGCCATGATTTCCGGCTATATAGCAAAAAAATACGGGTCTGCCGGCCTGCCCGACCACACGCTGAACGTCAAGTTCAAAGGCTCTGCCGGACAAAGTTTTGGGGCTTTCCTTATCAACGGCGTGAATTTCCGCCTCGAAGGCGAGGCAAACGATTACCTCGGCAAAGGACTGAGCGGAGGACGTATAAGCCTGACGCCTCCCGCCCGTTCTGCCTTTATTGCCGAAGATAACACGATCGCCGGTAATACTTTACTGTATGGCGCGACAAGCGGCGAGGTTTATATCAACGGACGCGTAGGCGAACGTTTCTGCGTGCGTAACAGCGGCGCCATCGCCGTCGTGGAAGGAACGGGCGACCACTGCTGCGAATATATGACGGGAGGACGCGTCATCGTACTGGGAGAAACGGGACGTAACTTTGCGGCAGGGATGAGTGGCGGCGTGGCTTACGTATGGGACAGAAAGGGCAATTTCGACTTTTACTGTAACATGGAAATGGTCGAACTCTCGCTGATCGAAGACAGCGCTACCCGCAAAGAGCTGCACGAACTGATCCGTAAACATTATCATTATACAGGTAGCCGCCTCGCCGGCGAATTGCTGAAAGAATGGGATAAATACGTAGATGAATTTATTGAAGTCATCCCGATAGAATATAAAAAAGTTTTGCAGGAAGAACAGATGAAAAAACTTCAGCGCAAGATTGAAGAAGTCCAGCGGGACTATTAATTTATTAATAAAAACAACCACAGATATATGGGAAATCCAAAAGCATTTTTAACCATACCCCGGCAGGAAGCCGGATACCGTCCTGTACACGAGCGGCTAAACGACTTTAGCGAGGTAGAGCAAACGCTGAACACGAGCGAACGCCGCAAACAGGCGTCGCGCTGTATGGATTGCGGTGTGCCGTTTTGTCATTGGGCATGCCCGACAGGGAACAAACAACCGGAATGGCAGGACCTGCTGTACAACGGTCGCTGGAAAGAAGCCTACCGTATACTCGAACAGACGTGCGATTTCCCGGAATTTACGGGGCGTATATGCCCGGCTTTGTGCGAGAAGAGCTGCGTGCTGAACCTGAGCATACACGAGCCGGTGACAATCCGCGAAAACGAAGTCGCTATCATAGAAGCCGCGTTCAGGGAAGGTTATATAAAGCCTGTAAAGCCGCTACGCAACGGGCTGAAAGTGGCCATTATCGGGAGCGGCCCTTCCGGCCTCACCGCAGCCAATCAGCTTAACCGCAGAGGCTATGAAGTGACGGTATTCGAGAAAGATGAATTTCCGGGCGGGCTGTTGCGCTTCGGGATACCGAATTTCAAATTGAACAAGCGGATTATCAACCGACGCATTGAACTGATGAAGAAAGAGGGGATAAAGTTCAGGACGAACACGTATGTCGGCAAAGATATTAAAGCGAAAAAGTTGATTGAAAGTTTTGACGCCGTATGTATAGCTATCGGGAGTGAAGTTCCCCGCGACCTGCCGGTCCCCGGACGCGAGCTTAAGGGCGTTTATTTTGCCATGGAATATTTAGGGCAGCAAAACCGTATTCTTGAGGGCATTAAAATCCCCGAAAAAGACCTCATCCCGGCCAGAGGCAGGAAGGTGCTGGTGATCGGCGGGGGAGACACGGGAAGCGATTGCGTGGGGACGGCTAACCGCCAGGGCGCCGAAAGCGTCACCCAGATAGAGATACTGCCGCAGCCGCCTGCCGAATATAACCCGGCAACGCCGTGGCCTATGTGGCCGCAAATCCTGAAAACAAGCAGCAGCCATGAAGAAGGTTGCATACGTCGCTGGAATCTCGCTACCAACCTGTTCGCCAGCGACAGCAAAGGCAACGTTAAATCCGTCGAAACGGAAGAAGTCGAATGGACGCAACCGAACGACGGCAGTCGCCCGGAGATGAAGCGTACCGGCAAAACGGAAACACTCGACGCAGACCTGGTATTTTTAAGCATGGGCTTTGTCAACCCGATACAGGACAGCATCATCAAAGAACTGTCGTTAAAAACCGACAATCGCAAAAATGTATCGGTAGACAATAACCAAAAGACGTCGTGCGACAAAGTTTTTGCGTGTGGCGACGCCGTGTCGGGAGCAAGCCTCGTCGTCCGCGCCATGGCGTCGGGACGTAAAACGGCAGAGACGATCGACAGATTCCTGAACGGCTAAATGAGAGAATATCCGCAAACGACATAAAAAACGGTGATAAATAAAAATAACTTTTAAACATAAAGCAAATGTGTGGAATAACAGCAATTTTCAATATCGGCAAAGATGAAGACAAAGATGCGTTGCGTGCGCAGGCTTTGCAAATGAGCAAACGGATTCGCCACCGTGGCCCCGACTGGAGCGGTATTTATACCGGCGAAACGGCAATACTTGCACACGAACGCCTGTCGATCGTCGATCCGGCATCGGGGAAACAGCCGCTGATAAGCGCCGACGGGAATATCATCCTGTGCGTCAACGGCGAGATTTATAATCACAGGGATATACGCGCACGCATGAAAGATACCTACGATTTTAAAACAGGTTCCGACTGCGAAGTGATACTTGCGCTCTATCAGGAAAAAGGCATTGATTTCATGGAAGATATCAGCGGGATATTCGCTTTCGCCTTATATGACAAGACAAAAGATGCGTTTCTGATTGCCCGCGACCCGATAGGCGTTATTCCGCTCTATGTCGGCAATGATGACAAAGGCCATATCCTCGTTTCGTCGGAGATGAAAAGCCTGGAGGGATATGCTACGGCATACGACCAGTTTAAACCGGGATATTTATGGTATAGCGAAGACGGCGGGCCTGTGAAATGGTACAACCGCGACTGGGAAGATTTTGAGAATGTAAAGAATAATCCTTCCGACAGGTATGAATTGCGAAAAGCGCTGGAAGACGCCGTGTTGCGCCAGTTGATGAGCGACGTCCCCTACGGCGTCTTATTATCGGGCGGGCTGGATTCGTCCGTCATATCGGCAATAGCGAAACGTTATGCATCCAAACGTATCGAAAACAACGGCAAAACGGACGCCTGGTGGCCACAATTACATTCATTCGCCATCGGGCTTGACGGCGCTCCCGATCTCATTGCGGCACAGAAAGTGGCCGACCATATCGGCACCGTCCATCATGAAATACATTACACCATACAGGAAGGATTGGATGCGCTACGCGACGTCATTTACCATATTGAGACTTACGACGTCACAACCGTACGCGCATCTACGCCCATGTACCTGATTGCGCGCGTCATCAAAAGTATGGGTATAAAAATGGTGCTAAGCGGCGAAGGCGCCGACGAGGTGTTCGGCGGATACCTGTATTTCCACAAAGCGCCGGATGCGAAAGCGTTTCATGAAGAGACGTTGCGCAAGATCGGCAAATTGTACCTGTATGACTGTCTGCGGGCAAATAAGAGTTTGGCGGCGTGGGGCGTCGAAGGGCGCGTACCGTTCCTCGACAAAGAGTTCCTGGACGTTGCCATGCGCCTGAACCCGGAAGCTAAAATGGCGCCGGGGAAAGTTATTGAAAAAAAGATCGTCCGCGAAGCATTCGAAGATTACCTTCCGGAAAGCGTATTATGGCGCCAGAAAGAACAGTTTTCGGATGGCGTAGGTTATAACTGGATCGACACATTGAAAAGGATAGCCTCGGAAAAGGTTTCGGACGAAGATATGGCTGGGGCGTCCGAAAGATTCCCCATTAATCCGCCGCGAAACAAAGAGGAATATCATTACCGCACGATTTTCGAAGAGCTTTTCCCAAGCAAAAGCGCCGCACGTTCCGTACCGAGCGTTCCAAGCGTAGCCTGTTCGACGGCCGAAGCTTTGGCATGGGACAAGACATTCCAAAACATGAACGAGCCGAGCGGTCGCGCCGTCAAAGATGTTCATGTAGACGGCTATTGAGATTTTTACGACATCCCTGACGATACTGTTATTCCATCGGTAACAGTATTATCAGGGGGGGGGGGAGGTATTCGCTCATTCCCATTTTCGCCTTCCGACGCTATCATATGTGAATCCAAGTTCGCGCAGTTCTTTTGCATCGTATATATTACGCCCGTCAATAATCAGTGGGACGCGCATGTTCTTTTTTATCACGTTCCATGCGGGCAGGCGGAACTCTTTCCATTCGGTGACAAGCAGTAAAGCTTCGGCATCAAGTACCGCGTCATAGATATCTTTCGCATATTTTACGCGGTCGCCGAGCCGCCGCTTAGCTTCCGGCACGGCGACGGGGTCATAAACGACGACTTCACAACCGGCGTCCAGAAGAGCTTCGATGACGACTAATACCGGAGCTTCGCGCATATCGTCGGTTTCCGGTTTAAAGGCCAGTCCCCAGACGGCAATGCGTTTTCCGCTCACGTCGCCCTTATAGTATGCGTTTAATTTGCGGAATAATATCCGTTTCTGATCTTCATTCACCTCTTCGACGGCCTGCAGAATACGCATCGGCCGGTTGTTTTCGGAAGCTGTCTTTATCAATGCTTTCACATCTTTAGGGAAACATGATCCGCCATATCCGCATCCGGCATAGAGGAAACTGCGTCCGATACGGGCATCCGAGCCGACGCCCCTGCGTACCATATTAATATCGGCGTTAACGGCTTCACAGAGGTTTGCTATGTCGTTCATGAAACTGATGCGCGTGGCAAGCATTGCATTTGCAGCATACTTTGTCATCTCGGCCGACGGGACATCCATAAATATCACCGGGAAATTATTCAACAGAAACGGGCGGTACAGTTTTGTCATCAGTTTTTGCGCACGTTCCGTCTCTACGCCGACAACAACGCGATCGGGGTTCATAAAATCCTTGACAGCCGCCCCTTCTTTCAAAAATTCGGGATTGGAAGCAATATCAAATTCAATCGACACGCCTCGCTTCTTTTGTTCTTCCATGATCGCCTGTTTGATTTTATCGGCCGTCCCTACGGGTACCGTACTTTTTGTGATGACCAGCAAATATTTCTTCATGTGCTTCCCTACCGTACGCGCCACATTGAGCACATACGTCAGATCGGCGCTGCCGTCTTCATCGGGAGGTGTCCCTACTGCGCTGAACAGCACGTCTACGCAATCAAGCACTTCCGTCAGGTCGGTCGTAAAATGCAATCTGCCGTTACTGTAATTTTTATGTACAATTTCTTTCAGTCCCGGTTCGTATATCGGGATATCGCCATTCCTGAGGCGTTCAATTTTATCCCTGTCTATATCCACACAATAGACGTCTGTCCCCATTTCCGCAAAACAGGCGCCCGTCACAAGACCTACATAGCCGGTCCCAACAATTGCTATCTTCATACCTATAACTCATTTTTCAAATAATTTGGCAAAGGTAAAAGATTTCGCTTATCTTTGCAAACATTTTTTTGCGTTTATAATAAAAAGACAACCTCGTTCGTTTATAAATAAAACGATGTTTTATGCAGGATTTCATAGACAGACAATTTTTTAACCTGACGGTTTTCACGCTCATTTTCGGTGTGATGTTTTACGATATCATCCATCTGCTCGGATTCAGTTATGTCGACGAAGTATGCGCCGTTCTCCTACTGATGCTATTCGGATATAAAATACTCCATACAAAGATGTGGGAATTTAATAAATTATTCCTTACAGTATTAGGCATTTTCATTTTTTACCTGATTTATTCCATCGTCATACGCGCCAATTCAACCGTCGCCATCCTGTCCGATTTCATCATACAAATAAAACCGTATCTTGCGTTTTTCTGCGTTTATGCCATACATCCGAATTTGACGGAGAACCAACGGAAAATAATCCGGCAGCTCGTCCTGTTGTGCAGCCTGTATGTTTTATTTGTCGGCATCGCCTACCATATTATATCTTATGACGTTATCAAGTATACATTCGGGCATGAGTCGCGATTAGCGACCGCATCGTCCATCTTAGCATTATTGTATCTCTATTGCAGCGATTACACAAAAACAGACAGGATGATCTTCCTGTTGCTTTTATCGCTGGGGATATTATCCGGGCGTTCGAAGCATTTCGGTTTTTTTGCCATCTGCCTGCTTGTGATACTATATTTCAACGAATCCTTCAGGATGAAACTGAACTTGAGAAATTTGGCGTTTATTATGATCGCAATAGCAGCCGCCATGTTTGTTGCACGTGGAAAAATCTACTACTATTTCATCACCGGCGGATTCGGAGACGGACGTACTCCGAACGACTTGTATGCCCGAATGGCGCTCTACTACTTCGCATTACAAATAATCACGGATTATCTTCCCTTCGGCACGGGATTTGCAACTTATGCCACATACACTTCGGGAATGTATTATTCGCCTGTCTATGCAAAATATGGAATGCAAAACATGCACGGCCTGACCAAAGAGGCGCCGACGTTCATTGCCGACACTTATTTCCCGGCATTAGCGCAGTTCGGCATTGCAGGCGTCCTGTTGTTTTTTACATTCTGGATACATCTTGTGATGAAAACGATAAAAGCACACCACAAATGCGGTAAAGAATCGACAATAGCTTTCGTCATCATTATCTTCTTTATGATCGAATGTACATCGGACGCAACGATAACACATAACCGGGGGATGTTTATAATGATGTTATTGGGATTGTTATTTCACGATATGCAGGCAAAACTTTCGTCAACCGATAACGGAGAGGAGAGCGTTTCAAGCGGGGACGGCGACAGGAGCGTTTCAAGCGGGAATTTCCCTGCAAACGGCGACAACAATGACGCTGACGTCAAAAAACTTTTAGCGAATAATACGAATGAAGGTTCTTTTAGTTAACAAGTTTTATTACCGCAGAGGGGGCGATTGTACGGCCGTGTTCAGCACCGAACAACTGCTCAGGTCAAAGGGACATGAAGTGGCAATATTCAGCATCAAACATCCGCAAAACGAATTTTCCGCATGGGAAGAATATTTCGCCGGAGAGGTCAGGTTTACTTCAACGACGATTCCGGAGAAATTAGCTGCAGCCGTAAGGATATTCCATTCCGGCGAAGTCGCACGCAAATTCAACCGGTTATTATCCGATTTTAAACCCGACATTGTTCATTTACATAATATACATTCGTATATTTCACCGTTAGTGGCGAAAATAGCCCACGGGAAAGGCATTCGCGTCGTATGGACATTGCACGACTACAAAGTGGTCTGTCCGACATATTCCTGCTTGCGTAACGGTGAGATATGTGAAGAATGTTTCCGCGACATATCGAAAGTCTTCAGATACAAATGCATGAAAGGACGTCGAACGGACAGTCTTTTTGCCTGGCTGGAAGCATGCTATTGGAACAGGCGGAAATTATCGGATATTACCGATTTATTTATAAGTCCGAGCTATTTTTTAAAATCAAAGATAATAGAGGGCGGGTTTGCATCCGGACAGATTGAAGTACTACACAACTTCCTGCCGAAGAAACTTCCTCTATCGACAGAAAAAGAAGATTATTATTGCTATGTCGGGCGGCTGTCTGTCGAAAAAGGTGTCGACACACTGCTTGAGGCAGCCGGACAAGTAACCTACCCGTTAAAAATAATCGGCGGAGGACCATTGCTCGATCTGTACCGTACAAAATATCCCCATCGACAAATTGAATTTCTCGGTCATGTGCAACCGGACAAATTATATCCGATTATACAAAAAGCCCGGTTTCTTGTGATTCCTTCCGTGTGGTATGAAAATAATCCGTTCAGTGCGATCGAATCATTATGCCTGGGAACGCCGGTACTTGGGGCGCGGATCGGCGGTATACCCGAATTAATAGAAGAAGGAAAAAACGGATTTTTATTCCGGTCGGGGAATACAGCCGAGTTGAGAGATAAAATATATGACTGTTTTAGTTATTTCACGGACACATACGATTTTAAAGAAACAGCGGAAGAAGCACAAAATAAATTCGGTCCCGAATCGTTTTATAATAAACTAATGAAGATTTATGACCATTAACCACAAACCCACGGATATGTGTATTATCTTAACGTACCGTTGCCCGATGCGCTGTAAGATGTGCAACGTCTGGATGAATCCGACGGAACGTTCGAAAGAGATCACGCCGGAAGAGATCAAGCATCTCCCGTCCGTTAAGTTTATTAATCTTACCGGAGGAGAGCCTTTTGTCCGTGAAGATCTGGATGAAATCGTCCGGATATGTTTCACAAAAGCTCCACGCGTAGTGATTTCAACATCGGGATGGCTGGAAGATCGCGTATTGGATATCGCCCGGAAATTCCCTCGCGTAGGGATACGAATCAGTATAGAAGGATTATCCTGTAAGAACGACGAATTGCGGGGACAAGAGGGCGGATTCGACAAAGGGTTACGCACATTGCTGGCGCTCAAAGAAATGGGACTTAAAGATATCGGCTTCGGCTGTACGGTATCAAACAATAATTCGACCGACATGCTCTCGTTGTACCGGTTAAGTCGTGTTTTAGGCCTTGAATTTGCAACCGCTACTTTCCATAATTCCTATTATTTCCATAAATCGGACAATGTTATTACGAATAAAGAAGAAGTGTGCGGCAACTTCGAAAAACTGATAAACATGCAATTAAAAGAGCCTTATCCGAAATCGTGGTTCCGCGCGTTCTTCAATATGGGACTGATAAATTACATCGAAGGCAAGCGGCGAATGTTGCCGTGCGAAGCGGGAATGATCAATTTTTTCGTCGAACCTTACGGCGATATATATCCTTGCAACGGCCTCGAAGAACGATACTGGAAAGAACGTATGGGGAACATTCGCGAGACGCCGGATTTCAATAAGTTATGGAATAGCGAACAAGCAAGGAGAGTGCGGGAGAAAGTCCGTACGTGTCCGAAAAACTGCTGGATGATGGGCACCGTAGCCCCGATTACAAAAAAATATATCCGTCATCCTCTGCAATGGGTTCTCAAAAACAAATGGAGAAGCATGACCGGCAAACCGGCTTGCATCGACAAACGCTGGTATGACGTCGGACAAGCTCCGGAACAGGGCGACCTCAGAGAAAACGAACCGTGAAAAAAAGGTTAAAAATAGTAGTTGTCGGAACACGCGGTATCCCTGATATACAGGGGGGCGTCGAAACGCACTGTCAGGAGCTTTTCCCGCGTATCGCCTCAAAAGGATTCGATATCACTGTTATCCGCCGGAAAAATTATACACGAGGCCCCTTATCCGAATACAAAGGCGTTTCCCTTTACGACATTCCGGATATCCGGCAAAAATCATTGGAAGCGATCGTTCATACCTTTCGTGCAATATGGGCAGCGAAATGGAGATTTAAGGCGGATATCGTTCACGTACACGCCATTGGTCCGGCATTACTAACGCCCTTTGCCCGTCTGCTCGGCATGAAAGTCGTATTCACGCATCATGGGCCGGATTATGATCGGGAAAAATGGGGAAAAGCAGCCAAATTCATGCTGCGGATGGGAGAACGGCTGGGATGCCTGTTCGCAAACGAGGTGATTGTCATCTCCAACGTAATCAACGATACCATCAAACGCAAATACAATCGCCGGGATGCGCATCTGATCCCGAATGGCGTCCCAACGCCGGTAATTGTTAATAATTGCAGTTATCTGCATGAAACAGGCATTGAACCCCGCAAATACATATTCGCTATGGGTCGTTTTGTTCCTGAGAAGAATTTTCATTCCCTTATAGAAGCCTTTTCAGAATTGAAACGATGTGAATATAAACTCGTTATCGCAGGAGACTCCGACATGGAAGACGAATATTCAAAATCGTTGAAATCATTGGCCAATAATAACGGGGTTATACTGACCGGTTTTATAAAAGGAGATAAATTACATGCTTTGCTTTCACATGCACGCCTCTTCGTCATCCCATCGTCGCACGAAGGATTACCGATCTCCCTTCTGGAGGCGATGAGTTACGGTTTGCCCGTCCTGGCGAGCGATATTCCCGCCAATAAAGAAGTAAATCTCCCGCCGTCGTGCTATTTCCATTACGACGAAAATATTGTAACTAATCTCTCCCGGTCGCTGGCGCATAAAATGAAAGACGATTCCATCTCCCACTATGACATGTCTTCGTACGACTGGGAAAGAATCGCAGAACAAACGGCAGACGTGTATTTGAAAATTTAACTTTTATATGTCGCAAAAATTTTGTAATTTTGAGGCTTCAAATAAGCAGTAAACATAAAAAGGACAGAATAAACATGAAACTCATTGCCGGATATATACAGAGACTTCTCAAAACCAAGGAAATCTTGATGATTCAAAAAGAATTATTAAGACGTTCGCTATTAAACAATCCGAAATATCTTGAGCCGAACAGACTCGAATTGCACGGCTTTACAGTATATTCTCAGAATGATGAAGATGGCATCATTCAGGAAATATTCAAACGTATTGGTACGACGTCCAAAATATTTATTGAATTTGGCGCCGGAGACGGTATGCAAAATAATACGGTTTATTTATTAATGCAAGGCTGGAGGGGACATTGGATTGAAGGCTGTTCCGCTTTCGTTTCAAAGATTAAAAAGGTATACAAACGCGCCATTGACAGAGGTCAGTTATTCATTGAAAATTCTTTTATCACAAAAGACAATATTAATTCATTACTCGGCAAACATTTTCCCGGGGAAATTGATTTATTAAGTATTGACATTGACGGAAATGACTATTATATATGGGGAAATATCAATTGCATAAATCCAAGGGTTGTCGTTGTCGAATACAATGCAAAATTTCCTCCTCCCTGTTCTTTCGTTATGGAATATGATGAAACGCATCAATGGGATGAGAGCGACAAAATGGGAATGAGTTTGCAAGCAGCCACCGATTTGGGAGAATCTTTAGGTTACCGATTAGTCGGGACAAACCTGAACGGGGTTAATGCTTTTTTTGTGAGGAAAGATATCATACCTGAAAACGAAAGCGCTCTTTTCCCTTTACCGGCCACTGCCGAGAACTTGTATAATCCGGCATGTTATTCCCTGACTTTTACCGGAGGACATCCTGCCAAACATTTTTTAGGATAAAAATCCGTCAAAGTTTTATTTCGCCCGTTTATATTCTTCCTTAAGAGACACGAACAATTCTTTGGCAAACAGGTAACCGACCGGTATCATAAGGGTGAGCGCAAGTATTCCTATTGCGGCATATAATTTTCTGGGGCCAAGCGGTTTTTTCATAACATAAGCGGGTTCGATGATGCGTGCACGATCAATTTTCTTTCCTAATGAGAGAATCGTCTCCTCCCGTTTCTGTAAAAGCATCAGATACAAGCCTTGAAGGATTTCCCGATCACGGAAGTAAGTCAGATATTCACGTTCTTTCTCCGGTATCGATTTCATTTTCGACAACAACTGTTTTTCTTTAAATTTCAGTCCCTCCAACGTTTTATCCGTACTCTTCCGGGCATTTTCGATCATCACAGAAACTCCATTACGAAGTTTTTCCACCTGACTGTCCGCCATCTTAAACATCGGATTTGCTTCGTTCGAATTTCTCAAAAACCTGTCGCGCAAGGTTATCGCTTCGTTATACAGGGAAACAGATCCCTTTTCGCCTTCAGCCACAGTAAATAACGGAGGAATAACGTTATATTTATTAGCCGGGTCTTTTATGTATTCATCAAGCATATCAATAAGACGGGCCTGAGTTTCCGTTTCTATAATTAAAGTTTGTAATTCCCTGACTGTTTCGCTATAAAAAATAACGTCGGATTCCAGTATCGTCATCTCATTCTTTTCCTTATACGTCTCTATATCCATCTCTACCTTTGCCAGATCCGACGACACCAATGAAATACGTCCGTCGACAAATTTCATCATTTTATTTTCTTCGGCGTATTTATACGCTTCGGCGTCTTCATTATATTTTCTTATCAACGTATTCAGCAGATCTTTACCCCTTTCTATCGAATGTTCGCTACAACTTATTTCAAGAACATTCGATGAGCTGGAAATATCCTCAACCAGAATATTTTCTTTCAGATCTTCGGCCATCCAACTCGCCGGGATATAGCGTATTTTCAACTTAAATGATTCCCCCTGTAATGCTTCCCGCCCATAATCGAGAGTAAATTCATTCGAGCCTGTTTTGATTTTTGCGGGGAGAGAGGTAAATGTATATGTCCCGTTAAATCCACCGGGATAGCTTGTCGCCTTCACGTTTATATTACCCGGTCTGACGGATACGGTAAAACGATATTCGTCGTTAAGATTTGCCGTCGCAGCCGTATCCGCTATCAGCCTCAGCGGCGCATCGCGATACATATTATAAAAAGAATACGGTTTGGAATATAAAACGTTCATTCCCAAATCAAGAATCATCATCTGCAACATCCTGTTTGAGGTCAGAATTGCAATCTCGTCGTCAATACTCACACTCCCTCCTCCGGATCCGATACCGAAAGACTTCATCAACCCGGCAGCTTCGCCAAGTGCGAAACTTGACATACTCGATTCTTTTTCCGCCTGAAGCTGAATACCGGCCATAAACTTATACGTACGGGGGTAAAACGTCAAATATAAAATTGCCGGGATAAAAGAAAATATAAAAACTATCATGAACAGCTTCCAATGAAGAAGATATTTTACCAATATACTTTTTAAACCGATTGTTTCTTTGTCTTTGTTTTCCATAATTCACATCACGCTCAATTCAATTCATATTTTGAGATCTTATTGTTAAAATAGCAGAAGATATTACCGAAAGAGAAGATACGATAGCCGAGAAGAGGGAAATCCTGAAATTGTCCTCATTACTAAACTTCGAGTTTCTCTTCTGCGCTTTATTCGGCATCACGTAAACCATATCATTTTGTTGCAGGTAATAATACGGGGATGCGAAAATCGCCGGATCGGTCAAATCCATATGCACCTGTTCTTTTTCTCCGTTGTTGTCGCGGAATAACCATACATTTTTCCGATCGGCCATTATGGTAAGGTCTCCTGCCATAGATATCAAATCAAGAATAGAAATACGCGGAGTTTTGATTGTATACAGATTGGCCGTTTTGACTTCCCCGAATATACCGACTTTGAAATTGGCGATCTGGACGTTCACAACCGCCTGGGGCGCCAGTTTCCGCACCATATCCTCTATCATCCGGATGGTTTCGTTAATCGTCTTACCGACCACGTAAATACGTCCTAACACGGGGAAATTTATGAAACCGTCTTCGTCGACAAGATAGGTGAAGAGGTTTTGAGTCGTTGCGGAAATGCCGATTTCCGATTCGCCCGGCAAATAATATCCATAAGGCGGGGGAGAAAACGGCGCAACCGTTTCCCTGTCGGGAGACGTAACGTTTATGATCAAAACGTCGTCAATACATATCCTGGGAATATATTTCCGGTTCATTGCCGCACGCTGTTCTTCCGTAAGATTTTCAATCCCCTGAAAATAGGATATATCTTTAGGCGTCCGGCAGGAGGACAATAAGGTTATTAAACATACGATAAGCAAAAAAATACGATTCATGTCATCACTTTTTTTTATAAAACGGGTGCAAAGATACAATATTAACTTCATAACGGAGCTATTTGCCCGATATTGTATTATCTTTATGATTTTTATAACCGAGATAGATATCCGTAATTTTCTTCGCACAGGAACGGTTTGACAGTTTTTCCCTGTAATTTACACAATTATCAACATACGACCGGTTGTTATTAATAATCTCTATAAGATCGTTCTCGTCCCAGTTATTCTTTGCTATCCCCAACTTCTCTTTGTTAATATCTGCAGTCGTTATCGGTATTAAATTTGTGACAACGGGCGTTCCCGATACAATGGCTTCGGGTATAGATACCATATTATTATCCTGCCTCGTATTAATCAAAAAGGCATACGATTTTTTTATCACATCGTTCAAATCGCGATGATTAAGGAATCCCAGAAAGGATACATTGTCCTGCAAATTCAATTTCAAAACCAGTTCTTCTAACGATTGCCTCTGTCCTCCCCTGCCTGCAATCAGTAATTTTACATCTTCATAGCCTTTTATCTTCACCAACCGGCTATAAATCCATACGATACTTTCAACATTTTTCCGGTAAATCAACTGCGACGAACTGATCAACTGCCTTTCTTTTTCTCTTGAGAACCCGAAATTCGAAAGATTCACTCCATGGTCGACAATCTCGGAAGATACATTTCCCATATATCTACTTATGAACATGTACGCTTTTTCCGAACGCGGTATCACACACCGCACCTTCCTGAAAAATACAGGTATGATAAGCCTGTGCCAGATTTTAGACGGTATTTTTTTAAATTTCCGTTGATGCGTCGTTAATTCTTGCCACACAACAGTTTTTGAAGGACAAACCATGGCGGCAAAGAGCGTTGGAAATGAAAACGCTTCACTGCTTACGATCATATCGTATTTTGCATGATTCCGTTTCAGATACCGGTACAAAGCGAAAGAAAACGGCGATAAAGTGGGCTTGCATATACGTACTAAAGCCAATTTAAAAAAAAGGACTTCAAAATCATATTTTTCTTCCGCTACGGGTTTATAGTCTTCCGCCCCTGCTAACGTGACACAATGGCCATTCGCCATAAAACCAAGACACATCTCGTAGATCATGGTATCTTTTATCGACTTTACTTCCGGTATTTTCTTCCCATCTGTAGAATAAAGCACAAGATTAAGTACTAATATATTCATACGTAAAAAAAAATAAAATCTTTATTGTTAAACAGGATGCAAAGTTAGTGATAAATCTTCAAATTACATACAAGCGAGTAAAAATGTGTGCAATCATTCGTCCCACCCCTCCGGCAGGAACAAACCCCGGACATTTTTTATCTGTCAGTGTGTAATGTCGAAACTTTTATGTATTTTTGCAACAAAAACGTCATGGAAACAAGGAAACAAAAAAAACGCCTGCCCTACGGCAGTTCAAATTTTGAAAAAGTAAGAACCGAAAATTATGTTTATATCGACAAGACACGGTTTATCGAACTGTTGGAAAACGAAAATAATGATAATCTGTTCTTTACCCGTCCGCGCAAATTCGGTAAAAGCCTCTTCTTCTCGATGTTATCACATTACTATGACATCAAACAGGAGGATAAATTTGAACTGCTGTTCGGCGATTTGTATATCGGCAAACATCCCACGCCGCGGCATAACAGTTATATGGTACTCAATCTTGACTTTTCAGGGTTAGATACTTCGGACGAAGAATCTTTCAAAGTTTCCCTTTCGTACAGATTACAAAGCGATGTCCGCCGGTTTATAACACGATACGCCTATCTGCTACCCAAGGCGGATGATTTTTACTACGAGCAAATAAGTGTCGCACAACCGGGAATCCCTTCTTTACAGATTGCTTTTGACATAGCGGAATCCATCGACAAAAAGATGTATATCATCATCGACGAATACGACCACTTCGCCAACGACCTGATTGCGCAGGGAACTTATAACGGCAACAGGATTTACCACAACATAATACATGCGAACGGCATCATTCGCGACTTTTACGAGACGTTGAAAACGAACAGCAAAAGCGTTGTCGACCGCATCATACTTACCGGCGTGACGCCCATGATGCTCGACGACATGACCAGCGGATTCAACATCGCAAATAACCTGTCGCTGAATCCTAAATATAACGAGATGCTGGGATTCACCGAGGACGAAGTCCGGCTGTTGATGCAAGAAGCCGGCGTCGAACAGGATATGATATGCGTCGACATGGAGTATTACTATAACGGATATCTCTTTCATCAAAAAGGGAAAAACAAAGTATATAATCCTTCCATGATGCTCTATCTGTTTGACCAGGTACTACAGTTCGGCAACGAAACAGAACATGTCATCGACGAAAA
>JAITBC010000441.1 GCA_031283785.1 Tannerella sp.
TATTGCAACCCCGGTATGAAGTAAGATGACACATAAAAAACACTTTATTCACTGTTCATAAAAAAATATTCCAAATAATATAATGGGCGCAAAAGTATAACATATTTTTCATACAGCCAAACAAAATGCGAAAAAAATTGTTATAACATCTCTAATTTTCCTGTGGAATACGGCGTTATGTGTTGATTTTTTCCATTGATACAGTAAAAAACAAAGCGGATATGTTGAAAAATCGGTATCGGCGAAAGTATTTAAATTACGAACTCATGTTTAAGGTTTTCTTATCCAAAACTCAGGTTATCCGGTTTCGAGCGAAGGCTTTATACCGGTTATGTTCTGAAAAATAATCCGAACATACTCGACAATCGCCGCAGAAAACTCAAAAACGAAAAAGAGACAAAGAATTTAAAAATCCTTTGCCTCTTTCAAAAAAACTATCCTTTTATCAGGAATACTGCCAAAACTGTTTTTCAGCAGGTAAATTCCTCAGAACCCGGAGTCTTTAATCTTTGACAAGTACTAACCGGAACACATAACTTGACCAGAAAATATCAACCGTGAAGGTTTTTGTCATCAAATCCCAACTTAGTACATCCGCTGTTATCCAGCCATAACCCCATGGGTCGGTTAGAGCGTCAAACAGGATATCATCAAATGAAACTATACCCCAGCATCTATATGTAGAGCCGTATCCGCGTCCATATTCATAATATCCGCCAAACAAATCGGAAATTTTGTACGCAGCCTCTTCTGCTTCCTAAATAGTAACCTTTGTGCCAATTGTATATTCATTTTGCGGGAGATCTGCCGTAGGGTCTCCCGTTACCGGGTTATACCGATAACTGAGCGAACTCACAGTGTATGTTCCTGTCGGGACAGTGAGAAACGGATATCGGGACGTTGTCCAATCTTTGTAGATAGTATCAACCGCACCGGGCGGCACATATCCAAAACGTGTTTTGTATAATGCTTCCGGTTTTGCATCAGGGCATTCGACAGAGGTTTCACTGTTGCTAACACTCACCGTGTTGAATGTACCCAAAACAGTTTCGTACATTAATTCGCTGATAACAAGATGTTCGGTAGCTCCCTGCCATGTTACCGTAGCATTGGTTCCGTCTCTGTAAGTATTTTTAATCTTGCGGTTGTCGCGAGTGTTTAAATACTGTACTACGGTAGGCAGCTGATATTCTACCGAATTTTTGAGATACACCGTGTCCAGAATAGGAATATTATTCTGTTTCGGCACTACTTTCAGCACCATATCCACCTTGCCTGTCGAGCCTTCGACAAGATTCAGGATAGAGATGCTTTTATTGTCGGTCGATTTCCCTGTATACAATATTCCGGCGTTGGTATATGAATACGTCATCTCATAAAAATCAAAGAAACTCGACGACAAGCCGTTTGTCCAGTTGAACTGTAATGATACCGGAGATAAATTTTTCTGGGGCATCGGCACTACAAGGCTTTCCACATCGGCGTCGGTAAACGGAATTGCGGCAACCTCTACCGGAATTGATTCGTTGCCGTGTTCGTCAAGATTATACACTTTAATACGATACAGTTTCGGCTCGGTAAGTCCGGTGATATTCAACCAGGACGGAACGCCATCGTAAGGATACGTTTTGCCGTCGTATTCAACTATGGTTTTCACCGCCTTGCCTATGTTTACCTCGCTTTGAGGAATACGTCCCGCATTCATAAGGTCGATTTCCAGACGGTTTATTCCGACAAACGCTTCGGCTTTGTCAAATTTTCCCACATACACTTTTTCTTCATCTGCATGTTCCTTGATATTGTCGAAAATATCTTTGGAGCACGAGAAGAATGCAAGGGCAAGAACCGTATAAACAATACAAAATATTTTTTTCATCGTCATTTAATTTTATTTGGGTTTTGAAAATAATCTTATTTCGGAGACGCATGGAGGAGGTCCGGCGGTGTAGTTGCTGTCGAAACTGTTCATACATTCGAATCTGAACCAGCGCGCCGGTTTTGTAAATTTCGGGTCGTAAGGATACAGATAATGTCGGTGTCCGGCTTTTCCAAGTCGGTACCATTGCAGGTCGGACAGGTTTCCTTCGGGCAGCTGGTTTTTATATACGCCTACCAGTATCCATTCGTAGAGGTCTTCGTCCCAGATATACGCTGCAAATATGCCGACGTCGTTTCCTGTGAAATAATCGCCTCGTTTCCCTATATCTGCGCTGTGGCGCGGATGAATTATAACCTGACTCAGTTCGTAATAGTCGCCGAGGTCTATGAGGTAGTTCCACGGAATGACATTGCCCGCGCCTGAACTGATGTACGTATAATTGTAGGTATTTGGAGCGTCGTCAATAATTCCGTCTATAAAAAATTCGGTTCTGCCGTCTGCCTCATCTCCCCAAGCCTGAGCAACTCCTCCACCGAAAGGCGGTTCCTCAAACGGAACAGGATAGCTCCAGAGGTTTTTGCCGTTTTCGTCGAAGTGATTGATTTCCTCGTCGTAAAGCAGAGTAAACGAACCCTTGTCAATGGCGTCCGTGCGATTGCTGAAGTTGTC
>JAITBC010000073.1 GCA_031283785.1 Tannerella sp.
GTAGCCGCCGTTTTTTTTTACGAAAAGCATCGTTACTTAAACAGGTAGCGATGCTTTTTTGTTATACCGTTGTTACTTAAACAGGTAGCGATGTTTTTTTTTGTTATACAGTTTTTTCAGGGATTGTTTTTTTTATTTCCTGTAAATTGATTATTTTTGCCATGATTAAAAATTTATTTTATGTCGTTAAAACGCTTTGGAGTTTCGCTTGAGGAGGATGTGTTGGCAGTTTTAGACCGGTTTGTGGAAGATAACGGTTTTGCAAATCGATCGCAGGCTATACGTTTTTTTGTAGAAAAAAATGTTACGGAGGAAAAATGGCAATGCGGCAATATCGTTGCCGGCACTGTTATTATAATGTATAATCAGTCAAAAAGAGAAATCGCTTTACGGATCACGGAGATACAACAACTGTATCAGGATGTTATCCTGTCGTCTTCACAATATTATCTGAATGAAGACTTTTGTCTTCATATAACGACCGTGACCGGGGTTGCCCATCGATTGACGGAATTGTCCGACAGGCTTATTACGATAAAAGGTATAAAGCACGGGAAACTTGTAATGAGCAGGGCGGATTGATAATGTTTTGATAATCAGAATAAAATATCCATGCGAGACTGCCGGCAAATATGTTTTAAAACATAAAGACTATAAAATTGCGAAAAAAAATTTGGAAAATAAAAAAATATGTCATATATTTGATAACTGATAATAAATATAATACCTAATAAAAACTTTTTATATATGAGTTATCTGAAATTCGACAAAACGTTGATGATAAATCTTCAGGAATCCCTTTCGAGGGAAATATTGCGTGCGAACAGGAAGGGCGCATATCATTGTACGACAATTGTAGACTGTAATACGCGAAAATATCATGGTCTGCTTGTGATGCCCGTGCCGGGGATGGGAGACGGGAATCATGTAATTCTATCATCTCTCGATGAAACGGTTATTCAACATGGAGCTGCGTTTAACCTTGGTTTGCACAAGTATCAGGGAGGAAGTTTCAGCCCGAACGGCCATAAGTATATTCGTGAATACAGTATGGAAGTTATACCCCGTACGATATACAGGGTAGGGGGAGTCATACTTGCGAAAGAAAAGATATTCTTGCGGAGAGACAATATTATTTTAATAAAATATACCCTTTTAGATGCTCATTCGGCAACGACACTACGTTTTCATCCATTCCTGGCTTTCAGGAGCGTTCATGAATTATCGCACGTCAATGATCGGATAAACCGTCATTATGATGAGGTGAAAAACGGGATAAAAACGAGTTTATATTCCGGATATCCAGAATTGTTTATGCAGTTCGGCAAGGAAGTGAAATATGTTTATGAACCAAACTGGTATAACGGCATCGAATACCCTAAAGAACAGGAACGGGGTTATCCGTATCAGGAAGATTTGTATGTTCCCGGTTATTTTGAGCTGGAAATAAAAAAAGGGGAATCCGTTATATTCTGCGCCGGAGATAAAGAGGTTGATACGGATACTTTGCAGGAATTATACGGGAGCGAAGCCTGCATACGGACGCCCCGGTCAAGTTTTTACAATTGCCTTGTCAATTCGGTACACCAGCTTTATTATAATCCCAAAGATAATGATTATTATCTTTTAGTCGGTTATCCGTGGTTTAAGGTTCGTGCGCGGGATCTGTTTGTTTCCGTTTGCGGAGTGACACTTTTTATCGGAGAAAAGGACCGTTATGAAAATGTGATGCGTACGGCGGTGGCCGCTTTATACCGGTTTATTAAAGAAGGTAAAACAGACCCTGTCATACGCGAAATTGACAGTCCCGACGTTTTGTTATGGGCTATATGGAGCATGCAGCAATACAGTCTTAAGGAAGGTATCGGTAAAGCTAAAGAGAAATACAACGATATTATCGGAGAAATAATCAAATATATCCTTTCACAATCGCATCCGAACCTGAAAATTTCGGATAACGGATTGTTATATTCAAGTGGGCGCGATAAAGCGGTTACATGGATGAATTCGACGGTTAACGGACGTCCGGTAGTGCCACGTTCGGGATATATTGTTGAGTTCAACGCTTTATGGTATAATGCGCTGAAGTTTTATAAAGAACTGAATGATAACGTCCCGATGAACAGGATTGACAGTCTTGTAGCGTCGCTTGACATATCTTTTCCTGCTACATTTGTCAATAAGTACAACTACCTGTTTGATTATGTCGATGGTCCGGAGCAGGATTGGAGTGTGCGCCCAAATATGGTGATTGCCATTTCGTGCATCTATTCTCCATTGACGAAGATGCAGAAAAGATCTGTTTTGGATATTGCAACAAAAGAACTTCTAACAAAGAAAGGACTGCGTTCGCTCAGTCCTAAAAGCGGCGGTTACCGGCCGGACTATGTCGGGCCGCAATACGACAGGGACATGGCATATCATCAGGGTACCGTGTGGCCCTGGCTGATGAATATGTATATTTCCGCTTATCTGGATATGTTCGGACGTACGGGATTGTCGTTCGTCGAACGTTTGCTTATCAGTATGGAAGAAGAAATGTCGCTTCATTGTATCGGGACGGTTTCGGAATTGTTTGACGGTAATCCTCCGTTTACGGGTCGCGGGGCGATATCGTTTCTAATGAATCTCTCGGCTATATTAACGGTGATGGATATGTTGAAAAAATATGATATGAAATATAAATAAATGCCTATGAAAGCATTAATGTTTGGTTGGGAATTTCCTCCGCATATACTCGGAGGGCTGGGGACGGCAAGTTTCGGTCTTATAAAAGGGATGTCTTTGCAATCCGATATGGATATTACATTTGTGATGTCCAGGCCGTGGGGCGATGAGGATCAGAGTTTCTTAAAGATAATAGGAGCAAACAATACGCCTGTTGTATGGAAAGATGTCGGTTATGATTACGTATCGGGACGGTTGTCAAAATTTATGAATCCCCGGGAATATTTCAATTTGCGGGATCATATATATGCCGATTTCAGTTACAGGTATGTGAACGACCTCGGTTGTATTGAGTTTTCGGGTCGTTACCCGGATAATCTGATGGAAGAAATCAACAATTATTCGATTGTTGCCGGAGTAATAGCTCATACGGAGCAGTATGATGTTATTCATGCACATGACTGGTTGACGTATCCGGCCGGTATACATGCGAAGAGCGTGAGCGGGAAGCCGCTTGTCATACATGTCCATGCGACGGATTACGACCGTAGCCGTGGGAATGTTAACCCGGAAGTGTACAAGATCGAAAAAAACGGTATGGATTATGCCGACCATATCATAACCGTGAGTAACCTGACGCGAAACACGGTCATTGAGAAATACAATCAAAATCCGGCGAAAATTACTACTGTCCACAATGCAGTAGAGCCGTTGAGTAAGGATATACTTTCGATACCTGATAAACGTGGAGTGAAAGATAAAATTGTTACGTTCCTCGGACGTATAACGATGCAGAAAGGCCCGGAATATTATGTCGAAGCGGCTGCAAAAGTGTTGGCGCGTTCGAGTAATGTTCGTTTTATCATGGCCGGAAGCGGCGATATGATGAACCGGATGATTCGTCTGGCGGCAGAACGGAATATCTCCGACCGTTTCCATTTCACGGGATTTATGAAAGGAAAGCAGGTTTACGAAATATTCAAATCAAGCGACGTATATGTGATGCCGTCCGTATCCGAACCGTTCGGGATATCGCCGTTGGAAGCCATGCAATGCGGTGTCCCTTCAATAATATCCAAACAGTCGGGTTGCGCGGAAATTCTCGATTATGCCGTAGAGATTGATTTTTGGGATATTGATGCTTTGGCGGATGCTATTTATGGTCTTGTCACATATCCTGCCTTACATAAATTCCTTAAAGAGGAGGGACTTAAAGAGGTGAATAACATTAAATGGAAATATGCCGGGCAGAAAGTACGCGTCATCTATGAAAATGTTTTATCAGGCAATTGAAATGATATAATTGAGATAATCACGGACTATTAATTATTAAATATATTATTACACATGAAAACAATCTGTTTATATTTTCAGATACATCAGCCGTTTCGTTTGAGGAGATATCGTTTTTTTGATATAGGCAATGATCATTATTACTATGATGATTTTCAAAACGAAGAGATATTCCGGAAAGTAGCAAATATGTGCTATATTCCGGCTAATCGAACGATAATTGAGATGATTAGGAAAAGTGGGGGTAAATTTAAAGTCGCTTTTTCCATTTCCGGTATTGCGCTCGAACAGATAGAGATTTATGCCCCGGAATTATTAGACAGTTTTAAGGAACTGATCGATTTGGGCGGCGTTGAATTTCTTACGGAGACTTACGCACATTCCCTTTCGTCGCTTGGCGATCCGAATGAATTTAAGATACAGGTTAAGATGCATACGGAGAAAATACAATCGCTTTTCGGCGTTACTCCTGCGGTATTCCGCAACACGGAATTGATATATTCGGACGATATATCGGAAATAGTTTATGATATGGGGTTTCGTGGTATGTTGACCGAAGGCGCCAAACATGTTCTCGGCTGGAAAAGTCCAAATTACGTATATGCTTCCGCCGTCAGGCCGGATTTGAAACTGCTGTTAAAAAACGACCGTTTCAGCGAAGATTTGTCGTTGCGTTTTGCCGATTACAGCTGGACGGAATATCCGTTGACGGCCGATAAATACATGTCGTGGATAGAATCGACAGCCGAAACGGAAAATATCATAAATATATTCCTGAATTATGAAATATTGGGATCGCTTCATTCGTCGTCTACCGGTATATTCGACTTTTTCAAAGCCTTGCCCCGGTTTGCTTCGCAAAAGGATATCTCCTTCTCTTTGCCTTCCGAAGTGTTTGAAAATAATGAAGCGGTCGACCATGTAGCCGTTCCTTATCCGATGTCGTGGGTCGATGAAGAGAAAGATTGTAGTTCGTGGTTAGGTAATGTACTTCAACAGGAAGCTTTCCAGAAGATAAATACGATAAGCGAACGTGTACGCCTGTGCAGCGACCGCCGTTTACTGCAGGACTGGCTTTATTTGCAGAGCAGCGACCACTTCTACTATATGAATACCAAACACTATAACCTGTTCAGCCCATACGATAATCCATACGATGCGTTCAATAATTATATGAATGTGTTGTCGGATTTCATTCTCCGTGTCGAAGCCCAGTATCCGTCTTCCATCGAAAATGAAGAATTAAACTCCCTGTTGATGACCATCCATAATCAGGACAAAGAGATCGAACAGTTAGAGAAAAAACTTAAACGATATGAAGAGATGGAAAAATTGAAAAATCCGGGAAATAATACAATTGAAGAAATCAGGACGGAAAGTGATCACGAAATAATAGCCGCATCCATGGATACGCAGATTGCGAATTAAATTTATGCTCAAAACGGTAAAGGATAAATGTCGGAGGAATCTTCATTTTCGGAAATGAATATGGCTGAAGCCATGCGTAATGGAAGTAAACAGGCGTTCGAAACTGTTTACCGGAAATACCATCGTATGCTTTATTCCATAGCCTTGCATTATTTATCGTCGACGGAAGATGCGGAAGATGCGGTTGCAGACGTATTTGTGCATTTATGGGAAATACGGCGGGATATAGTAGTAGAGACGAATCTTAGGAACTATTTGTACACTATGGTGAAGAACAATATCCTGAACCGATTGCGCAGGTCGAAGCCCGTCTTTTTATCCGTCGATTGTGAGGAAGCTCATCAAAAAGAAGAAGAATCACTGGAAGAATTTCTCGACAGGAAAGAAATGAGTGACAGGCTTTACGGCGCTATCAATAGCCTGCCTGAACAAAAACGTAAAATTTGCCTGTTGAAGATGGAAGGGAATCTGACGAATGAAGATATTGCCGAACGTATGAATATTAGCTTGAATACGGTGAAAACGCATTACCTTCAGTCGTTGCGGATGTTGCGGGTAGCGTTATGCCGACTGCTTACTTTTGTATCGGCGCTCACACTGTTTTGATAAAATTGTGTCAATTATATAAATGAGATGGATAAAAAGATGCATGCATGAGACGGGAGAAATATGAAGATGAAATTCGTTGGTTATCCGAAAAGATGGACGAAGAATTTGCATTATTAGCAGAGGAATCTCATCAATTTGAAGATATTCCTTCAGAAAATATATATACGAAAATAAACCGCCGTATCCGTTGGCGGAACATTCGTTCACGGGGGCTAAGGATGGCTGCCGTACTGATTCCATTGGTTGTCCTGACCGTTTTTTACAATTATGTGAATAATCGCGTCCCGTTTTTTTATAGTGAGGAGATGACGGAGATTCAAGTGCCGAGAGGCGAATGTTTGCAGTTTATGTTTCAGGACGGAAGCAGGGTATACCTTGAACCTGCCGCTAAATTGCGCTATCCTAAAAACTTTGCACTTGGTGAGCGAAGGATATATCTGGATGGGGCAGGTTATTTCATTGTGGAAAAAAATGCAAAACGTCCTTTTATTGTAGATATTTCCGGCGGACGGGTACTTGTTACAGGGACAAGTTTTGAGTTGGAAGCCCGACGGGATGAACGGGAAATAAGACTTGCCTTAGACGACGGAAAAGTAAGTTTTAAATCTGAAACATGCGAACGATATTCGCTTGACTCCGGAGACAGGCTGATATACGACAAGATAAATCACCTTTGTACGATTACGCACCACAATGAATCCCGCTCGCTAAGCGCATGGAAAAACAATATCATTGTTTTCCGCGATACACATATAACGGAAGTATTGAAAAAACTGGAACGCTGGTATGATATATATTTCGAAATCGGCGAAGAAGGCGTAAACATTTATTCGCTCACCATGAACGTAAACGGCAGTTTGGACAACGTGCTTGAGGAAATATCCAAAGTCGCTCCGGTTATTTTTATTGTAAAAGAGAACAAACATATTCGGGTGGAATTGAAAAAATAAGAGATTTCTTATCACCCGTTTCTTTTCATATTGTGTCAATTAAATGAAATTACATATATATTCATTTAATAATGACATTAACTATGAAAAGCAAGTTTCTATTAGCCGTCATTTTTCTGTTAACGACAGGGAGTCTGTCGTATGCCCAGAGAGTGACGTTGGACTTCCGGCAGGAAAAGCTCGGCAAAGTATTGGAGGCTATCACTAAACAGACAGGAAAGTCGTTTTCTTATAGCCGCCCTGTAATTAACCCCGACACAAGGGTCAGTATTAGAGTAACAGACGAAGAACTACATACCGTTCTTGCGCAAATCATCAATACCGACAGTGTCGAAGTTGAAATAACGGAGAATAAAATTTTCCTCAAGCCTGTTCAAAAAAAGCCTGTGAGCGAATCTAAACGGATAACCGGGCATGTCTCCGATAATTTTGGCGAGCCTGTATCGGGGGCGACCATCAAGCAGCAAGGTACTGCGAACGGAACGACAAGCGACGCGGACGGGAATTTCGAAATGGCCGTTCCCGACGGCTCAATCCTCGAAATATCCTATATAGGATATGTTACTCAAACGATTGTGGTAGGGAGCAAACGGGATTTGGATATTCAATTGGAAGAGAATGTCGAACATTTAGCGGAAGTGGTCGTTGTCGGTTACGGAACGATGCGAAAGAGAGATCTCACCGGCTCCGTCATACAGGTACGTCCGGACAAGATTGCCAACGAAAACCCGAAAACCGTCCAGGATATCCTGCGTGGCACGCCGGGGCTGAACGTCGGCTACGACGCCTCGGCAAAAGGCGGAGGATCGCTGGTAATACGCGGACAGCGGTCTGTCTATACCGACGGCAATCACAACAACCCGCTGCTCATCCTCGACGGGATGATATTCTACGGCGAACTGTCGGAAATCAATCCCGATGACATTGCACAGATCGACATTCTGAAAGATGCTTCGGCGGCGGCCGTCTATGGCGCCAAGGCGGCAAGCGGCGTCATCATCATTACCACCAAAAAGGGCAGGCAGGGCAAACCGGTCGTGAACATCACTACCAGCGCCGGCTGGTCGCAACGAAGCACTTATCGCGAACGCTTCTCGCCGGAAGAAAACGTGCAGCACCGCCAGGACTGGTACCTGAAGAATACCTACGGCGTGAATCCCGCGACGGGCGCTTATGAAGCATATCAAAGCGGCGTCTATGCCTCGCAGCCCGGCTACTTCCACAGCCCCGACCGGCTTCCGGCAGATGTCTCTGTTGACGCCTGGCGGGCTTACACCACGAATCAGGAGGGCGAATCCGACTTCGTCATTTGGGCGAGACGACTGGGCTTTGGGGGTAACACTCTCGAAAATCTCCTCGCCGGCAAAACCGTCGACTGGGCGGATAAGACTTTCCGCACGGGCTTCAACCGGGATTATAACGCCAGCGTAAGCGGCGCCAACGACAAAATGAACTATTACCTCTCGATGGGCTACCTGAAAAACGAAGGCATAATCGTGAGCGACGACTACCGCGCCATACGCGCCAACATGAAAGTGGACGGCCAGGTCAACAAATGGCTCGAGATCGGCGCTAACGTCAACTTCCAGGATCGCTCGGACGGCAATATCGACATCGACCAGGATCAAATGCTGCGCAATAGCCCCTACGCCGACTATGCCGACGAAAAGGGCAATCCGTTGCAGTATCCCCTCAGCGCCGAATACAGCCAGCGGGGATATAACTACGATTTTCAGAAGCAATTCCTGGAGCTGGAAAAAGGCTACACGGTGTTGAACACGATCCTGAACGCCAAAATAACGTTGCCGTTCAACGTCACCTATTCGTTCAACGCCTCGCCGCGTCTGCAGTGGTTCTACGACCGCTACTTCATGTCTGCCGACCTGCCCGGCGCAGATCCTGCTTCGAGAGGCGCCAACCGCGAGCAGTCCAAACGCTTCGACTGGTCGCTCAATAATACCATAAACTGGGATTACACCTTCGCCCAAAAGCACCATGTCAATCTGACCCTCGTGCAGGAAGCCGAAGAACGCCAGTTCTGGAAAGATCGCATCGAAGCCCGTAAAATCCTGCCTTCGGACGCACTGGGATTCCACAATACCAAGAACGGTACGAAAGAAAACAGCGTCTTTTCGAGCGAAGATACGCACCAGACGGCCGACGCCCTGCTGGCGCGTGCATTCTATTCCTACGACGACCGCTACATGCTTACGGCCTCCATTCGTCGCGACGGATATTCCGCTTTCGGCACGTCCAATCCACATGCAACGTTCCCGTCGCTGGCAGTAGCATGGTCGTTTGCCGACGAAGACTTCTTCAGCCGGCAAAACGTTATGAGCGCCGGCAAGCTGCGCGTATCCTACGGTAAGAACGGTAACCGTTCGCTCGACAATCCCTATCTCGCACTCGCCAATCTGTACGAAGGAGCAGGAAAAATGCAGGGATATATCAACTCGTCGGGGACGCTCAACCTGTACCGCTATCTGATGGCTCAACGCATGGCAAACCCCAATCTGCAATGGGAAAAAACCGCCTCGTGGAACTTCGGACTCGACTTCGGCTTCCTCAACGACCGCATCACGGGCGCCATAGAATATTACAGCATGAACACCAACGACATGATCATGAACCAGCGCCTGCCGAGCTTTACCGGATTCCCCAGCATTACAACGAATCTGGGGCAGGTCGATAACCGCGGCGTCGAAATCTCTTTAAATTCGCTTAACGTCAAAAACGACATCCTGGAATGGAATACCACTCTCGGTTTCTCGTACAATAAAAACGAAATCAGGCATCTCTACTACGAGAACGAAGACGTACTTGATGAGGCGGGCAACGTCGTCGGCACGAAAGAAATGGACGATATCTCCAACAGCTGGTTTATCGGACAACCCATAAGCGCTATATGGAACTTCCGCGTCACCGGCATCTGGCAGGCAGACGAAATAGAGGAAGCCAAAGAGTACGGACAGCTTCCGGGAGATCCCAAAGTGGCTAACAATTATACTGCCGACGACGTCGTGAACCCCGACGGATCGGTCACACACGTCTATAACAACAAGGACAAGGAGTTCCTGGGGCAAACCACCCCGCCCGTCCACTGGTCCCTGCGCAACGACTTTACGCTCTGGAAAGACCTCAGCATATCCTTCAACATCTATTCCTACATGGGACACAAAAGTCTGTCGGGCGACTATCTCAATAACGACGACGACGGCGGACGTATGGCTTATGCCATGGCTAACCTGCCGAAGAAAGTGTACTGGACCGTCGATAATCCTACCAACAAATACGGGCGCATTGAAGCCAAAGGCCCGACCGGCGCCGCCGGAGCGCAAAAACTGTACGACCGCTCCTATATACGCTTCGAGAACATTTCGATCGGATATATGCTGCCGCGGAAATGGAGTTCCGGATGGGATATTGAGCGCGTAAAACTCTATGGTTCCATCCGCAACGTGGCCTCCTGGGCGAAAGACTGGGAATACGGCGACCCGGAAACCGGCGGATGGGCTTCACGTATATATACGCTGGGATTAAACTTAACTTTCTAACCATCTTTTTTAACTGTTATAAATTATGAAATATACAAATCAAAACAGGAAATGCACACGGGCGGCAGCCCTATTCTTGTGCGCAGTAATGATGATATTCGGCGGTTGCTCGGATGAATTTCTGAAGCCCGACCCGCTGTCGTTCTACGAACCTGCCGCTACGTTCAGCACCGAATCGGGGTTGATGTCGGCCCTGGCGATATGCGACCGCCATCTCAAGCTCTATTATGCGACCGACCATAACGAAATGCTTTCATTAGGAACGGAATATATCTTTTCGGATATGATGGTAGCCGCCGCAACCGACAAGCGCAGCATGCTTTGCGACGTCGCCAACATGCTCACGCCGACAAGCGACAATTCAACGCAGCAGAACCTCGACAGGACGAACAGTATCTGGTACTTCTGGGATGAAACCTACAAAGGCGTCCTGTATGCCAATACCGTCATACAGTTCGTGGACAAGGTGGAAGGCCTTGACGAAACCATCAGGAACGCCTATAAAGGTCGCGCTTACTTCCATCGTACCCTGCGATATATGTCTCTGGTATTTCAGTATGGCGACGTGCCGCTCATTACCAAACTGATAGAAGTGCCCAAACAAAACTACAGCTGTACGAAACGCGACGCCATCCTGCAAATGATTACTCAAGACATGGAATTTGCCGTACAGTGGGTGCCCGACCAGAGCGACATGAGTTTGATCGGTATGGTAAATAAAGGCGCATGCCGCATGTTGCTTGCCAAATGCTATCTGGCGATCGGCGAATATGCTAAAGCTAAGGAACAGACCGATATATTGATTGAGCAATCGGGCTATTTGCTGATGACAAATACTTTCGGCACTTTCAACGATGGCGGAGAACCGCAAGCGTGGCCGATTACCCGTAATGTGATCTGGGACTTACACCGTGCCGAGAACAAACTCATCTCCGCTAATAAAGAGGTCATACTTGGTATGCCCAATCGCGGTTCCGACCAGGAATCATTCGTCAAGATGCTTACAATGCGCATCCTCTATCCTTTTTACTTTGACGGCAGGGTGAAAACAAAGGATGGCAAACAGGCGCTGCTGAACCTGCGACGCAATCATGCCGATTACAATCCGAAATATGACTATATGAGGGCGCTGGGACGCGGTATAGCCACGTTCCGTCCTACACACTGGTCTACGCACGGACTGTGGACCGTCAACGGACAGGAAGACAACGCCGACTTGCGCCACAATGCAGATGTCGGCAACTGGGTGCGTATGGACTCGCTACGCGTGAACAACAAGGCCTCGACGGAATTTGGAAACTGTATCACGCTCTTGGATGACAACGGGAAGCTGCTGTGCAGCGACACCATTCGCCGCTGGTACGACGTCCCTCACTACAAATTTTATCTGGACGACCCCGTGAACGATGCGAACATCACCGGTTCGGACGGTAACCGCGGCGCTACTAACGGCGGCAATGCCGACTGGTATTTTTATCGGCTGGCCGAAGCATACCTCCTCCGCGCCGAAGCTAAATATTATCTGAATGAAAATGACCCGACCATAAAGGATGATTTGAATATACTCAGGCAGCGTGCAAAATGTTCCCAACTGTACGGCGGTGCCGTCACTATCGGCGACATCATGAACGAACGCGCCCGAGAACTGTATTGGGAAGAATGGCGCAACGTGGAACTGACCCGTGTCTCGCTCTGCCTTGCCCGTAGCGGCAAACCCGACGAGTGGGGTAACACCTACCGCCTGTCGGACTTTGACAAACAGAGCGGTATCGATCCCGAAGGAGGAAGCTACTGGTATCAACGAATCGTACATTATAGCATGTACAACAAAGGTCCTATACAGATTGACGCTACCGGAAACCCCAACCCCAACTATACGATGGACAAAAAGAACATCTACTGGCCTATCCCTTATGCGGCAATTACGGCTAACAACAAAGGCATACTTGCTCAGAATTATGGTTATGACGGCTATGATCCCTCTGACCCCAAATGGGAAACATGGCAGGATGCCGTCGCCGACGAAGACATGACAGGCAATTAAACGTATAATCGCATGAGTTGCATGTCGGAGGTTACGCCCTCATTAAAAATGCTTTATGATAAACAATAAATATTATCGATAACCGTTATTTTATTGCTTTTGCCGGCTTGCCGGACGAAAGACCGTAAAAAAGTGGAAATCGCCGGAGGAGAAGTTCGCCTCCAAAGCGGGGGGACATCCCCTTCGGCGACTTTACCGTAAACGTGCAATCCAACCATTATAATAAGGGAAAACTTTATTGACGGCATGAAAATATACTAATCCTGAAAATAAATAAAGATTATGAAGTACTTTTATTATTTTATCCTGACAATGATGTCAACCTCTGTCTTTGCACAGAATCTTTCAAAACAGGACGTTTTGAATACGGTCAAAAGAGTGGCCGACAATGTTATCAAAAACACTACCTATCTCTATTACGACAGGGAGACGGGCGAATTGATTGCCGATCTGCAAAAACACGGCTACAATCCTAACGTGGTTCCACAGAATGGTTATAACGACTGGAAATACTGGAACGGCGTAATACACATCGGCTTCAACCGCCTCGGCGAAGAAACGGGTATCGACCGTTACAAAAATTTTGCGAAGAAGAATTTTGAATTTTTCTTTAAGGATTACGAATACATAAAATCCATTTATGACGATAGAAACTTTTGGAGGATCCCGCTGTCTCTGGCTGTCAGAATGGCCGAACTCGACGACTGCGGCGCCATGGGGGCAAGCCTGATAGAACTTTACATGACTGACAGAAAGCCGGCGTACAAAACATGGATTGATGCCGCTACAGAGCACATTATGAAAAGACAGGTGCGGTTGTCGGACGGTATTCTTGCGCGTTCTCATCCACACCGGAATACGGTTTGGGCGGACGACCTTTACATGAGCGTCCCTTTTCTGGCGCGAATGGGCGTCCTGACCGGCAAAACGGAGTATTTTGACGAAGCGGTGCGTCAGATTGTCCTTTTTAACAACTATCTTTTCGACGAACGTATCGGTTTGATGTGGCATAGCTATTACGACGATATCAAGGTGAACGGCGGAACTTTCTGGGGACGCTGCAACGGATGGATGATGATGGCTACGGCAGACCTGTTGCGGCTGTTGCCCGCCGACCATCCCCGGCGTGCCGAAGTAATCGTCCTGCTGAAACGGCAGATACTGAACATCGCACAGTATCAAAGTCAGACAGGCCTGTGGCATCAGATACTGAATAAAGAAGATTCATACCTTGAAACATCCTGTACGGCAATGTTTACCTATTCCATAGCGCTTGCCGTAAACAACGGGTGGATAGAACCGCGTTATCAGACGATTGCCGTTAAAGGCTGGAGGGGTATTTTGACGCAGATCACTCCCGCAGGCCTCGTGACCAACATCTGTGAAGGAACGGGCATAGGCGATGATATTAAATTCTATTACGATCGTCCCGCGCCTGTTAATGATATTCATGGGTTAGGCTCCATTTTCCTGGCGGGAATCGAAGTGAGTAAATTATTAAAGAATTAAACGAAAGCAAAACTCAGCAGATTGTATTCATACACAGTATCCGTCGTTTTGATAGATGAAACGGCGGATGCTTTGTTTTGGCGTCTTTTCAAATTCATGTTCACGCAGTTCGACTTTGGATATTTTGCTGTAATAAGGTATCTGTCTGTTAAGCGCCGAAATATTTACGTTTATTACATTTTGTAAAGCGTCTTTTGTCAGTCCGTCCTTCCCGGCCTGTTCCCATGCCGGATATATCAACGCGACGAGGTTTTGTTTGTGAGTTTCCTTATCTTCCTGTGAGACAATGAGCGATTCGCTTATGTAAGGCATGTTGTTAAGGATGCTTTCTATTTCTTCGGGATATATATTTTGCCCGTTTGAGCCTAACAATATGGTTTTGCTGCGTCCGCGGATAAATAAAAATCCGTCTTTATCAATGACGCCCAGATCGCCTGTATGCATCCAGCCGTCGCCGGTAAACGCTTCATCTGTGGCTTCGGGATTTTTATAATATCCAAGCATTGTGTTCATGCCTTGAACTAATATTTCCCCGACTTTGTCACTGTCCGTCGAATCGATTTTCACGTTCATCCGGTCGACGATACGTCCGACGGAACTTTGTTTGAATGTATCCCATTGTTCGTAAGCGATCAGGGGACCACATTCCGTCATCCCATATCCTACGGTATACCGGAATCCGATGGATTTCAGAAATGTTTCCACTTCTTTGTTTATCGCTGCTCCTCCTATTACTATTTCAGCAAAATCATTTCCGAAAGCTGCGTTCAGTTGTTTTGATATTTTCTTTTTAATGAATCGCTTAATGCCGGGTAGCGAATATAAAAATTTTACCGGCTGTTTTTCCAATGCGGGAAATACGCGGCTACGTATAATTTTTTCTATGATGATAGGAACGGCGATAATAAGAGTAGGACGTATTCTGTCAAAAGCTTTCATAACGATGTTGGGCGATGGGATACGCGGCAGGAAGTGTATGTGACAGCCTTTGTTGACGCCATTCATCACTTCGAACGCCAGTCCGTACATGTGCGCCATGGGAAGCATGCAGACGAAGTTATCCCCGTCTTTTATGAACGGAAGTTTATCGAATGCATATTGGGTATTGCTCCACAAACTGCGATAGGGGAGCATCACGCCCTTAGAGAACCCGGTAGTTCCCGATGTATAATTTATGATCGCAAGTTCATCCGGCTCCTCTTTGTGATACTGAACATGGTCGGGAGAAAAGGCCGGATATTTCTGTCGGAAAATCGTTTCGATATTTTCATAAACGTTTCTGACATTGTCCGCACTGCTTATCACCGACAAATCTTCAAGATGCATGAATGTTTTTATTCCGGGTATTTTATCCGGTTCTAACGCCTTCCTGTTATGATGTGCCGCCAGGAGTATTTTTGCCTCGGAATGATTGACAAGATTATGGACATTCTCCGCTGTGAAATCGTGCAGTAACGGGACGGCAACCGCCCCATACGTCAGGATGGCAAAGAAACTGATTCCCCACCGTGCGGAATTTTTTCCTATAATCGCGATTTTATCGCCTTTCAGTATGCCTGCTTCGTGAAATAACAGGTGAAGTTTTTCGATCTCCACCGCCATATCACTGTAAAGGAATGTATCTCCGTCGTAATCGCTAAATACCGGCATGTTCCAGTGATTCTTAATGCTGTTCTCTATAAGCGCTAAAAAACGTTTTTCCATTTATCTGAATTTAATTACGCAAAGATAACGCAAGTTGGGAATAATACAAAATAAGTTTGTCGGTTTTTATTTTAGATCGTTCGGAACGACCGTGATGTTTTTTATTCCGAACCGGACAGGACGATAAGATGATTGTCATGAACGGTGGCGAAAATCGGGAAAAACACCTTCTTTTTTGTATTTTGCAGGTGTATATCCGGTGATCCGACTGAATATCCGGGTGAAATGATACCGGTTGGCAAATCCTGTTTTTTCGGCAATTTCATCGATGCTTTGGTTTGAATGTAAAAGGAAAAGACATGCATTTTGAATTCTTTTTTTCTTAATGAAATTTTGCAATGTTTCGCCGACATATTCTTTGAACAGCCGCGAGAAGGCGTTTGTCGCCATGTTTGCCATGTTTGCCAGCGATTCGTTTGTTAAATCTGTACCGATATTGTTTTCTATATGACTGATGACCTTAGCGATTCTTACATCCCTTATCGGATATTTCCATTTCTCTTCACCCATGAGGAAAAGCAATTCGCAGATAAGCGACTGTATGGTCAGGACGATGGTGAAATTGAATTGCGCTACGTTTTTCGTCAAATAGCTGCGCAGCCGTATTATCTTGTCTTCGAGATATTTATCCATACGAAACGGATAGATGCCCGGAGAAACATTGTCGTACGGATATCCTAACGTGAAATGTAAGAATAAATGTTCGATAGCGCCGTTTCTTTGCAGTTCGTCGAGCTGTTTTTCGTTCGTTTCGGTGATTCGTCCGCCTGTAAGGCGATATCCTTCTTCCGATATTGTATGGTTGTAAAGCCTTGATGAATAATCCGTATTTGGAGCAATCAAGTATAAGGTGTCCGGCTCCATTTCGTAAACCTGTTGTTTGTATTCCATGAAACCTCCTTTTTGTACATTATTATAAATACGCCAGAATGGGAACGACAGTTTTTTATGTTCCCAGTTTTTTATCCACCAATAGCGACAACAGTGTATCTCGAGATGAAAGTTGGGAAATGACTGGATAATCTCCGATGGGTCGCCGGTATAAATTTTTTCCATATTATTAAATGTTGAATGTTTATTTTGGATACAAAGATATATAAATCGGATATTTTGAGATTGTTTATTGTTTCATATTTTTGCAGGATAAATAAACATTATTCATTTTTAATATTAATACTGATGAAAACAAAAAGATTTCAGGGCGATTGGCCTAAGATAGGTATTCGTCCGATAATAGACGGCCGTATGGGCGGCGTTCGCGAATCGCTTGAGGCACAGACGATGAACATGGCAAGAAGTGTTGTGGAGTTGCTTACGGACCGGATAAAATATCCGGATGGCACGCCTGTACGGTGTGTGATAGCGGATTCTACCATTGGCCGGGTGGCGGAAAGTGCGGCATGCGCCGAAAAATTCAAGAAGGAAAATGTAGGTGTGACGATAACGGTGACGCCTTGCTGGTGTTATGGTAGCGAGACAATGGATATGGACTCGCATACGGTAAAAGCAGTATGGGGATTTAACGGCACGGAGCGTCCCGGCGCCGTTTATCTGGCTGCCGTTCTGGCTGCTCATGCGCAAAAAGGGTTGCCGGCATTCGGAATATACGGGCATGACGTGCAGGATATGACGGATACGAGCATACCTTGTGATGTGGAGGAGAAGTTGCTTCGCTTTACACGTGCGGCAATGACTGTTGCGATTATGCGCGGCAAGTCGTATCTGTCTGTCGGGGCGGTGTGTATGGGTATCGCCGGTTCGGTTGTTAATACCGATTTTTTCGAAGATTATCTGGGTATGCGTTGCGAAGGGATTGATGAAGTGGAGATTATTCGCCGGATGACGTTAGGCATATACGATAAGGAAGAATATGAACAGGCGCTGGCATGGGCGAAAGCTAATTGTAAAGAATATGAGGATATTTGTAACCGTCCGGATTTGCAGAAAGACCGTGCCGGGAAAGATGCCGACTGGGAATTTGTCGTGAAGATGACGCTTATTGTCCGCGATTTGATGATCGGAAATCCGAAGTTGAAAGAGTTGGGTTTCGGGGAAGAATCGTTGGGACATAACGCGATTGCCGGCGGCTTCCAGGGACAACGCCAATGGACGGATTTTTATCCGAACGGAGATTTTACGGAAGCTATTATGAACTCATCTTTCGACTGGACAGGTATTCGCCAACCGTTTGTGCTGGCAACCGAGAATGATGCGTTGAACGGAACGGCTATGTTATTCGGTTATTTGCTGACAAATACGGCGCAGGTGTTTGCCGATGTTCGTACTTACTGGAGTCCGGAATCAATAGAGCGTGTTGCCGGTAAAAAACCGGAAGGTAGAGCGGCGAATGGCGTTATTCATTTGATCAACTCCGGTGCGGCTTCGCTCGACGGTTCTGCCCGTCAAAACGATAAAGACGGAAATCCCGCCATGAAGCCCTTCTGGGAAATCAGCGAAGCGGAAGCGCAAGCCTGTTTGGACGCTACAAGCTGGGTGCCGGCTAATCGCGAATATTTCAGAGGCGGCGGTTTTTCTTCAAAGTTCCTGACGCGCCAGGGTATGCCTTGTACGATGGTACGCCTTAACTTAGTGAAAGGTTTAGGCCCGGTATTGCAGATAGCCGAAGGCTGGACCGTCGAACTTGATCAGGATGTGCACCGGATTCTGGATGATCGTACGGATAAAGGCTGGCCGACAACATGGTTCGCACCGCGCCTGAATGATACGGATACATTCAAAGATGTATATTCCGTTATGAATAACTGGGGGGCAAACCACGGGTCAATCAGTTGCGGGCATATCGGAGCGGATTTGATAACGTTGGCTTCTATGCTGAGAATACCGGTTTGTATGCATAACGTCGACGAGAAAAAGATTTTCCGCCCAGCCGCATGGAACGCCTTCGGTATGGATAAGGAAAATGCAGACTATCGCGCTTGTCGGACTTATGGCTCCTTATATAAATGAGATTAGAAATCAAATAACGCATACATGAAAACGCAAAAAAATACAATTATACCGGAGAGGATGATTTTTCCCTTCATTCTGGTTACTTCTCTTTTTGCTTTATGGGGATTTGCGAATGATATAACAAACCCTATGGTGGCAGCATTTAAGAATATATTATTGATAACAAATTTCGAGAGTTCGCTTGTTCAGTTTGCTTTTTATGGAGGGTATTGTTTTATGGCAATTCCGGCTGCAATTTTCATAAGAAAATTTAATTATAAAAAAGGGATTCTTATCGGGTTAGCGCTATATTCGGCAGGCTGTTTTCTTTTTCTTCCTGCAGGGAATGCGATGGCGTTCTGGGCGTTCCTGATAGCTTATTTTATTATGACATGCGGTCTGGCATTTCTCGAAACGACATCAAACCCTTATATCCTTTCTATGGGGCCGGAGGAGACTGCTACGCGCCGGCTTAATTTTGCACAGGCATTTAATCCGATGGGATCGCTGACGGGTATGCTCATTGCCAAAGAATTGATACTTGCTCGATTGAATCCTGCGATGGAAAAAGAACGTGTCGCACTGCAACGATCCGATCCGGACGCTTTTGCAATCATGCAAAAAGCCGATTTGGATGTTGTGAGCGGGCCTTATCTTATATTGGGGATTGTTGTATTTGTATTTTTTGTAGTGTTTTTAATGTCGAAACTTCCGCAGAATGCATCCGGTGGTAGCGAGGCGGAGGGGAATATATCGTCTACATTTAAGCGCCTTTTGCGAAACAGACAGTATGTCACTTCGGTAATTGCCCAGGTGTTTTATGTCGGCGTTCAGATTATGGTATGGACATTTATCATACAATATGCTGAAAATGAGTTGAAAATGGCAAAATCGACGGCGCAGGGATACAATATGGTGGCGATGGCGATTTTTGTTTCCAGCCGGTTCATCTGTACGTTCCTGTTGAAATATTTCAGGCCGAGCCTGTTACTTTTAACATTAGCGATTGGAGGCGCCGGCTTTACGTTAGGAGCTATTTTCATTAAAGGGATATTCGGACTTTACAGTCTTGTCGCTATTTCAGCCTGTATGTCGCTGATGTTCCCCACGATATATGGTATTGCATTGAAGGGGCTTGGTGATGACGCCAAACTTGGTTCGGCCGGGCTTATACTGGCTATCGGAGGCGGATGCCTGATGCCTCCCATGCAAGGATTATTGATAGACAAAGCCGTCTGGTTTGAATGTTTATCATCCGTCAGGATATCGTTTGTCTTGCCGTTACTCTGTTTTGTTGTAATAGCACTGTATGGATACAGGACATACCGGTATTCAAAAATATAACAGCAGCATATGAATTTTGAGAAGTTTTTTATGCGGGAAAAATGATGAAAAAAAGAGGCTGCGCCGATATTAGGAGCAGCCTCTTAGTTTTAGAGGTTAATATTTTTTTCAGTCGACGTTCAGTGTAACACGTTTGAACGACGTTGTCGTTAAATCTTTGTCCTGTTGTTTAAGATATTGCTCAATCGTCAGTTTTGAATCTTTCACAAATTCCTGTTGTAAAAGAGTACTCTCTTTAAAAAATTTCTGAAGAGCGCCTTCTGCAATTTTATCGAGAATATTTTCCGGTTTACCGGCCTGACGGGCTTTATCACGGGCTATTTCCTTTTCCGTATCAATAATCTTCTGAGGAATATCTGCCGGAGTGATAGAAACCGGATTCATCGCTGCGACCTGCATTGCCACATCGCGTTTTACCTGACGTTCGGCATCTTTGTTGAACGCGACAATCGTAGCCAGTTTATTTCCCGGATGGATATATGAAATCGTAGCGGCATCCGTCACAAATTCGTAGAATCCAAGTTCCATTTTTTCTCCAGTAACGCCTATACGGTCGGTAATATGGTTTTCAACTGTACGACCATCGCTAAGCGTCAAAGCAAGAAGTTCTTCTTTTGATGCCGGTTTCTTTGCCATAGCGAGGTCGAGGAAACTTTGTGTCATTGCTATGAAATCGGCGTTTTTCGCCACGAAATCGGTTTCGCATTTTACTGCTACGATAGCTGCAAAGTTACCGTTTTCAGTTGCTAAAACGCAACCTTCCGACGCTTCGCGGTCGGAACGTTTTGCGGCAACAGCCTGACCTTTTTTGCGGATTATTTCCATTGCTTTTTCGAAGTCGTTACCGGCTTCTTCCAGAGCATTCTTACAATCCATCATACCTGCACCGCTCATTTTACGCAATTTTGTTATATCTGCTAATGTTACTGCCATAATGTATATTTTTTTTATTATTGTGTTGATAATTTTTGCCGTATATTAGATTAATGTACGCATATATACGGCTTTCCCGGATAAAATGTAATTCTTTAGTCTCCTTCGGAAAAATCTGCTACATCCGTCAGTTCCTCTTTTACTTCTTCCGATAGTGTTTCATCCGATTTTTTTGCTCGCATTTTCCGTTCGCGTTTAGGAACGACTTCTGTTTCTTCGCCGTCATCTTTATTTGTACGTTCGGCTTTTCCTTCCTGTATACCTTCGTGAATAGCTTTACAAAGCGTACCTAAAATCAGTTCCACTGATTTTGTAGCGTCATCATTTGCCGGAATCGCAAAATCGACGGTTGAGGGATCGGAGTTCGTGTCGACCATACCGAATACGGGTATACCCAGTCGATTTGCTTCACGAACGGCAATATGTTCCTTCATTATGTCGACGACGAACAATGCGGAGGGCAGACGGTTCAGGTCGGCGATAGAACCGAGGTTTTTTTCTAATTTCGCACGTTGACGTGTGATTTGCAACTTTTCTCTTTTCGAAAGATTATCAAATGTACCGTCGGTAGCCATTCTGTCGATCGTCGACATTTTCTTTACAGCCTTACGGATTGTCGGGAAGTTTGTCAGCATACCACCCGGCCAACGTTCGATAACATAAGGCATATTAACGGAAGTAGCCATATCGGCTACAATCTGCTTCGCCTGTTTTTTAGTAGCGACAAACAGGATTTTGCGTCCCGATTTAGCAAGATTTTTCATCGCTTCCGCCGCTTCATCTATTTTAGCAACTGTTTTGTATAAATCAATGATATGAATACCATTACGCTCCATAAAAATATAAGGAGCCATTGCAGGATTCCATTTACTTTTTAAGTGCCCGAAATGAACACCTGCCTCTAATAACTGTTCAAAACTTACTCTTGACATTTTTTTGTTTTTTAATTGTTTACATTCTTTTTTGTTAAACACCAACCGACCGGTAGTTTACCGACATTCCATACATGCAGAAAAAATCCGGGCGATTTAGATACTAAACATAATTTTACATGCAAGAAACCCATAAATACTAACGTTTACTGAACTGGAATCTCTTGCGGGCTTTCGGTCTTCCCGGCTTTTTGCGTTCTACCGCACGAGGGTCGCGGGTTGTGAAGCCTTCCGCCTTCAATACCGGTTTGGTACCCGGATCAATTTTTATCAAAGCGCGGGTAATCGCCAAACGGGTCGCCTCGGATTGTCCTTTGAAACCGCCGCCGAACAAATTAACTTTTATGTCATACTGTTCTGTTATGTTCAGGGTGTTCAACGGTTGCTTCACAACATACTGAAGGATTGTCGAGGGGAAATAATTTTCCAAATCACGCTTGTTGATTGTGATCTTGCCGCTGCCTTTTGTTAAATAAACACGGGCTACGGCTGCTTTACGTCGTCCTATTGCATTTACAACTTCCATAATAATTATTTAAGTGAATTTATATCTAACGTTTTAGGTTGTTGCGCCTCGTGTTTATGCTCGCTGCCTCCGTATACATACAGATTCTTGAGCAGTTTGGCTCCCAGCTTGTTTTTGGGTAACATACCCTTTACGACTTTGCGGAACAGGCGGTCTTCACCTTTTTCTTTTAATTGAGCGGGAGTGATTTCTTTTTGTCCGCCCGGATAACCGGAAAACCTCAGGTATATACGGTCATCCCACTTCTTTCCCGTTAAAACGGCTTTATCTGCATTGACAATAATTACATTATCCCCGCAATCAACGTGCGGAGTAAAGTTAGGCTTGTATTTCCCGCGTAAAAGCTTTGCCACTTTTGAGCCTATACGTCCTAAATGCTGACCTGTTGCATCTACTACAACCCATTCTTTATTTACAGTTGCCTTGTTTGCAGATATGGTCCTATAACTTAAAGTATCCACTGCTTGAATTTTTTTTAAATAGTTAATTAATAGTTATTTACACGCCTTCCGGTATTCTGCACTACGGGCATGTTGATGCAAAAACACAGTAAAACGGCTTGCAAAGGTACTGCTTTTGTTTGTATAAACAAAAATTTCCTGTCTTTTTTCGGTAAAAAAATGAGTTTCCGGTGTGTTTTTTCCTGTCGTACACTTGAAAATCCGGTTTTTTCGAGTATTTTTGTGCCGGATAGATAATCAATAAACATTAAATGACTTATGAAGAAATACAGGTTTTATGTGTTGTTACCGGTGTTTTTTACGGTATCAACCGTGTTTGTTTATGCTCGGGAAAAACCGCGTATAGCAATTGCAGGAATAGCAATCGAATCGAGTACGTTTTCTCCTGCGAGGAGCGGGGAGGATGCTTTTCGAAAAAGCGCAGGGAATGATATTTTCAAGTTGTATACGTTTCTGGAGAAAGGCGAGCCTCTGCGCGAAAAAGCGGAATGGTTCCCGGCGTTCATCGCCAGGGCGACTCCCGGCGGCGCCGTTCCGCGCGAAACGTATGAATCCCTGACGAAACGGATACTTGAGCTGTTAAAAGCAAATGCGCCGTACGACGCTTTGTTTTTCGATATTCACGGCGCAATGAGCGTGGTAGGAATGGACGATCCGGAAGGCGATCTGATTGTCCGCATACGTGAAGTGATCGGCAATGACGCACTTATCTCTACCTGTATGGACTTGCATGGAAATGTGACATGGAGGCTGGCTGAAAATACGGATTTGATTACTTGTTATCGCCTGGCGCCTCATGAAGATGCTATGGAATCGCGCGAAAGGGCGGTCGCTAACCTGATCGAAAGAATCGAAACAGGGAAGGGACGTCCGGCTTATAAAGCATGGATTCCGGTTCCCATATTGTTGCCCGGCGAACAGACGAGCACGCGTGTGGAGCCGGGTAAATCCCTGTATGCCGCCATAGGGCCTGCTACGGCGCAGGAAGGGATTGTCGATGCCGGTATATGGATTGGATATGCATGGGCCGACGAACCGCGAAATCGTGCAACGGTCATGGTGACGGGCGATGATAAAGAAATGGTCGTACGTACGGCGGAGTATCTTGCTCACCATTTCTGGAGTGTGAGGCATCAGTTTGAATTTGTCGCGCCCACGGCAACGCTGGATGTATGTCTCGAAAAAGCGATTGCAAGTGACAAGAAACCTTATTTTATCAGTGATATGGGAGATAACCCAACTGCCGGCGGCGCCGGCGATGTCACATGGACGCTGACGGAACTGTTGAAACGTAATGAATTTAAAGACGAAAAAGGAAAAACGCTTATATATGCCTCCATACCCGGACCGGAGTTTGTGGAAAAAGCGATACGCGCCGGCGTCGGCAATAAAGTAGAAGGAACAGCCGGAGCAAAAGTGGACAGCCGGTATGCTCCTCCCGTTAAACTGTCGGGAACGGTAACGTCCGTTTATACCGATAACCCGGATAACAAAGAAGCGGTCGTAAAAATCGGCAGTATATACGTTATCGTTACGGAAAAGCGGAAAGGATTCCATTATGTGCGCGAATTTGAAAAGCACGGGTTAGATCCGAGAAAGGCGGATATTGTCGTGGTTAAATTAGGATATCTTGTCCCCGAACTGTATGACATACAGGCCGACTGGATGATGGCGCTGACGCTTGGAGGAGTTGATCAGGATTTGCCGAACCTGCCGTACAAAAGGATCATCCGCCCGATGTTCCCGCTCGACAAAGATATGCCGGCACCCGACCTGTCGGCAAAGTTAGTGCCTTTTGCCGGCAACTGAAACCCATATACCTCTCAAGATCCCCTTTTTCGGTCTTTATGGAAGATCGAGGAGGGGGATTCTTACAAGGCAATTTATCCGTATTGCAGTTCCGGTCAATCAAGATACTTTAGATGTACAAATCGGCGATTGCACCATGGCTCTCATTATTCCATACCGTATTGATGTTACATAAACATTTTTCAGGGACAATTAAAATCCGCAACCAGGTTAAATCTTTTTTTTGAGGTGCTATGAAGAAATATCCAGCCCATTCAATAGAAAAAGAAATCTTAGCCTTTCAACCCGCAGTTTTTGTGTAAGTGCGGATTTTATGCTACCTTTGCCGTATGAAATAAACGAGTAAAGATATGGCACATTATTTAGATCCTAAAAATGACCTTACGTTCAAGCGAATCTTCGGCGAACATGAAGAGTTGTGTGTGAGTTTGCTCAACAATATGCTGCCTCTGGAGAAAG
>JAITBC010000292.1 GCA_031283785.1 Tannerella sp.
TGGACAGGGCGTATAATTACTACCGCCAGTTTGCGGAATGGACACGTGAGGGCGTGTTTTTCTTGACCCGTCAGGAGAAAAATGCAAAATCGGAAGTCATTGAAACGCTGTACGCATGCTCGCAGGAAGACAGTGATGACGGGAAAAAGGCCTGTGTGCTGAAAGAAGAGCATATCCATTTGACATACAAAGAAGTCAAGGAACTCAAACCGCTTTGCCTGCGCCGGGTAACTTACAGAGACGAAAAAGGACGAAAGTATCGTTTCATCACGAATAATTGGGAGATAACGGGAGCGGAAGTTGCCCTGATTTACAAATATCGGTGGACTATAGAGCTTGTTTTCAAGAAATTGAAACAGAACTTCCAACTGCATTTTTTCTATTCCGATAGCGAAAACGGTATAAAAACGCAAATATGGTGCACCCTGATAGCCCATTTACTGCTGACTGTAATCCGTCATTTCTCGCAAACGAAGGACGGCGAGCGTATGTCAAACGGACAGTGAGCAAAAACAAAAGTCCTGCAGCCATACAATTGGCGTTTTTTTAGGGGAGGTAGGGCTTTATGATAAAAAATAAAACTGCTATAAATCAATCTATTAACAAACTGAAATCGGCTAATCTTATTGTTTGTCGGTCAGTAGTGTTATCTTTGTATTATAAAAAAGATACAGAAAAAACAGGTTCGATTCTAAACGAGAAACAGCGAAGAATTGATTTCAATTTTTTATAGCAGCATACTTTTAAAATTACCACCCGGAAGAAAATAATACGGCAAAAAATATTTTCAAATTGTGAAACAAGTCATTCCTGACGACATCGTTTCTGACTTTGCTGGTGTCGTCGTTGTTTATTGGACTGTTTTATCCGGTTTCGCTGCTTTTCTCCTGCGAGAAATCGGAAGACGACAGTCAGGCGACGACGGAAGGATCGCAACCTTCCCTGACTGCAAAATTGCAGGAAACGGATATGACCGCTTGCCGTGCTTACGGTCTGCTAGGAAAAGTCCGTAAAGTGACTGACAGCGACGGTTCATTCATGGAGTTTGATGCTCGCGGCAATCTCGTCCGTCGAAGTGTGGACGGAGGCAAAACCGTGATAGAATATCCTTTCAAAAGCGCAAACCGATACACCGATAACGAATTGCCTGTAAAGATTGTCTTCGAGAACGATAATGTCCGCAAAGAAATGCTTGACAACGGCGAAGGCGAAGGCCTCTATACTGCATGGACTTTCGACAAGCAAGGGCGTGTCGTCAAAGAAACGGAAATCGGTTATCCCGGCCATGAAACCGAATATCGCTATCGCGGCGATGAACTTTTGCCTTATGAATCCATCACAAAAAAAGAAGAAGACGAAACAGGCAAATATATCATATCATTGTAACATCATATACTTACACTTCGAAAGACGCTACCGGCAACTGGCTGCAATGCAAAATGAAAGTCAGATCCGAGATTGATTCTTACGAAGACGAAAGCGACAAGCCGACAATTTCAACAAAAACTTTTTCTCTTTCCAGAACAGTTGATTATACATTATGATAATGCAGTAACAACCGACATTGAAAACTCTGATATATAAAACTGCAATATAAGACCCTTGCCCGGCACAGTTTCCCAAGTACGCGCCAAGTTGGAAGGGGTTGCCTCAAAAGTCCGGAATCGCCGGATTACATTCGACAAGGTATATGTTGATTATTCGGAATATGAACGGTTTACAACGGAAAAGATATTTTATGTTACCAGGGAAAAGATGATGCAAAATACGATATTGGCGAAGAGTAACAAACAGATTATATCTTTTTTTCGTTTCTGTCTGTTTTTTCCGACACATTTTCCATTGCGGTTAATTTCCAAAGCACTATATTTGTCATAAATATTAAGAACAGTGCAAAAATATGACAATTGTAAACAGAAAATCGTCAAACATATTACTTTCCTTGTTGAAGGAACTTAATATCAGGCATACGAAGACTTTTACTAACAAGTTCTTCAGTGAATATCCGCACAGAAACAATCTGTACGGGTTGTCTAATATGTTGTCTGCTTATCAGATCAGCAACCAGGGGGTTCAGATAAAGGAAGTTGGGGATATGTTATCAAAACTGGAAACGCCTTTTATTGCCCATATAGGAAATGAATTCGTTATTGTAACAGCAGTCAAAGCCGATGAGATAGTTTATACATGGCGTAACAAGGCCGCGAAAATCGCAACGGCAGAATTTCTGAAAATTTGGTCGGGTATCACGTTGCTTGTCGAAGTAAACGAGTCTGCTATCGAACCTGATTATTACAAACATCGAAGAGAGGAGTTGATTATGCCTGCCAAAAAGATAGGACTTGCATTGACTGTATTTGTCATATTGGGAGTGTCGGGATATTCTGCCGGCACTTTTGTCCGAATCGATCTTATTCTTGTATTGCTTATCAATGTGTTGGGGGCTTATATCGCTTATTTATTAATGTTAAAACAATTGCACATTCAAAGTCATCTGGGCAACCAACTGTGTTCTCTATTTTCAAAACAAAACGACTGCAACAGAATTTTAGAATCTAAAGCATCCAAGTTGCTGGACGTGTTTAGCTGGAGTGAAATAGGACTGGGTTATTTCGTAGCCAACATTTTGCTGATCATTTTCGCGCCAACATTATATCCTTATCTATCTATAATCAACATGTTAGCGTTGCCGAATACGCTTTGGAGCGTATGGTATCAAAAGTTTAAAGCCAGACAATGGTGTCTGCTGTGTCTGCTGGTTCAGGGCGTTCTGTGGGCGTTGTTCATTTCCAACTTTGCGTTTGGACTTATCATTTTGCCGGATTTCCGTTTTAATTCTATCTTGATAGTGGGAAGTTTGTATTTTATGCCGGTATTGTTTCTCAACTTGTTGATGTCGTCATTTTCGACGGATGAAAAATTAAAAGAAACAACCTATCAAATCAACAGTCTGAAAACTGATGAACGGGTTTTCAACATCTTGTTACAGTCTTCACAACAGTTTGTGGTTGACGACAACGGGGCCTCGTCCTTATTGTGGGGCGACAAAGAAGCGCAAAACAGGATTTCGGTAGTGACCAACCCGCATTGTGTTCCATGTTCCCTAATGCACAGACGGCTGAAACATCTGTTGGCGGATACCGATAACGGATTTTGCGTTCAATATATTGTCAGTTCCTTTAACGAAGAATTGGAAGAAAGCAGTAAACTGTTTATTGCCATGTATCAGCGAGGTAGTCAAGCGGAATTTGTGTCGTTTTTGGATGACTGGTACAAGAACGGCAGAAACAACCGAGAACAGTTTTACAAAAAATATCCGTTCGACAAGAACGATGCTTGTCTGTCGGATGAATTTCGAAAGCATAAGAAGTGGATCGACAAGTCTACCCTTCATGCTACCCCAACCATATTGTTCAATGGATATCTATTGCCCGAACAGTACCAATTGGAAGATTTAAAGTTTTTTTAATATAATGTACAATTTAAAAATTTAAGAAAGATGAAACTAAAAGAAATCTTATTAAGCAAGAAAGTGATTAAACTGACAATGCCTGAAATGAAGTCGATAGCAGGCGGAGCCTATTACAGTTGTTACAACAGAAGCGTTTTCATTCCCTATGAAAGTTGTTCTTCAGATCATGTTGTTCCTGACGGCAGTGGGGAATTATGTATTTGTATCGATAGCTCCTATGGATACTTATACTAACAAATTCGACGCAAGTAGAAAACCCGTTTTATTGACGGGTTTTCTACTTATTGTTTTCAATCATAAATGATAAAAAGATGTACCATACAAAATTAGTCGTATTTTTTATTTTGATATTGAATTGTTTGACAAATCAGGCGCAGGTTACGGAGATTAAACTATCTCCGGACAACAGGGAAATGCACCGTCTGTTTCTTTCCGACCTGATTCAGTCAATTGAGTATATACCGCTTGAGACTTCGGATGAGTGTCTTATTGGCGATATTAACGTATTCTCTTCTTACATTTCGGATAATTATATTCTTGTCTATAGCAATCGATCCTTTCAGTTGCTGCTTTTCGACCGCAAAGGAAAATTTATCGCTCAAATCGGCCACAGAGGAGAAAGTATCGGTGAATATTTGGAATATTCCGTGGCGACTGCTTTTATCAATGAACACAACAATCAAATTGTAGTACATATACGATATCCGAATCGATTGAATTATTACGATTTAAAGGGCAAGTTCTTACGTTCGGAGCCTGTTACCCATGATGGTATTATTTTCGATTTGACCGACAAACACATTTATATTACCCATGTTAATCAAGAGGGTGAACCGCCTTATATTTACGAATTAATGGATCGTCAGTTCAACATACTAAAACAACAAGTCAAGTCTATTCCTTTTAAGATAAAGAACAAAATCGGTATTCAGGTGTTTTTTCCTTTTGCGCGTTATTTGTACGACGGACATTGGCATTTCAGGGAAACAACCGTGAATGACACCCTGTACCACATAAGTGACGATTTTGTTTTCACGCCAAAATATGTGATCAACACCGGCAAATATCATGCATCAGCTTCAAAAAGAGCTAATGTGGAAGGTACTCCCGAAGCGTTTTTCAAACTCATGCACGGTTGTATCTTGGCTAGATATTTGTTTGAAACAGAAGATTATCTCTCTATTTGTTACATGTATGACAATCGCCCGCACTATTGTTATTACGACAAGTCGCGAAAGAAAATCTTTCATATTCCTTCGGATAATGGAATTATTAATGACTACGATGGTGGAATAGATTTTTGGCCTCAACAGCAAAATAATAAATTCCTGTACGCGTTTTACGAGGCTCACCAGTTTGAGGAACGCTCCGGGCCGCAGTTAGATCCGCTTAAAGGCGGTTCAATCGCCATTGAAACGTATAAAAACTTTCTTAAAAAAATCGATGCCGACAGTAATCCTGTCTTAATCGTTGCCACAATGAAATGAATCGGCAGAGTTTATTCTCAATACAATCTTTACCGCGCATAGCCCGTTACCTGATACTTCACGGCAGTTCTACAAAAGACATCGGCCTGCTGAACGGCAAAACCGGAATAGCGCTGTTCTTTTATCATTATGCTCACTATGCGAAGAAGAAAGTGTACCGGCAGTATGCAGATGAATTGATATGTGAGGTATATAAGGGAATATAGATACGCCGACAGGTTTTGGAGACGGTCTTTGCGGGATTGGCCGGGGTGTCAATTATATGCTTCGCCATGGTTTTGTAAAAGGTAATCCTGACGGGGTGTTGTCGAGTTTAGACAAGCGAACAGCAGAATGGGACGTGCGGCGCATAAAGGACTGTTCGCCGGAATTTACCCGCACAAAAAAATATGCTTACTTTTGCGAAAAAAAATTTATGGTAAGAAATTTGTTTCAGCCTTTACTTCGGCATTTATTGAAGAAAGAATTTACGATTATGACCGGCGCTCGTCAAACGGGGAAATCAACATTGCTAAAACAGTTAAACGAGCATTGTCGAAAAACAGGAATACCTGCGGTATTTTTGAACTTGGAAAATAAAAATGTTTTGGCGCATTTTTGAACGAATCTCCATTTAATCTTCTGTCCTGGTTGCCTGTTACGGAAGAGCGGGTTATTGTTTTTATGGATGAAATACAATATTTGCATGACCCGTCCAACTTTCTCAAACTGTTATACGACGAACAGGCGAAGAAAATCAAAATCGTAACAACCGGAAGCAGCGCTTTTTATCTGGACCGTTCATTCAAAGATTCGCTGGCAGGCAGGAAAAAGATATTTTGGTTGAGAACATGCTCATTTGATGAATATTTACAATTGCGAGACAGGCAGGATTTGTTGAATGAGGTCGTTCGGATACGGACGAATACATATGCAAAGTCCGCTGACATAGATCTGTTGCGGCACGAATGGGAGACATATATGCTCTATGGAGGCTATCCTGCCATAATAACCGAACCCGATAACCGTGAAAAAATAGAACGTTTAGCCGAGATTCGCGATTCGTATCTCAAAAGAGATGTGCTGGAAGCCGGCATACAAAACGAAACAACATTTTATTATCTTTTCCGTATCCTTGCAGGACAGTCCGGGAATCTGCCAAACGTAAATGAATTATCGGCAACGTTAAGGGTAAAGCATGAAACGGCAACGAACTATATGGCAATTCTGCAAAAATGCTTCCATATAGCTTTAGTTCGACCGTTTTACAGGAATCTCCGTAAAGAATTAACTAAAATGCCGAAAGTTTATTTGCTTGATACGGGAATGCAAAACAGTTTACTTAACAATTTTCAGCCGTTTACTTTTCGTACCGATAAGGGAATTATTTGGGAAACGCTGTATTATAAACTATTATACGAAAAATACGTGACAGACGATATTCTGTTTTGGCGAACAACCGACAACAACGAAGTGGATTTTGTAATGCCATATCTGGAAAAACCTTATGCTGTCGAAATCAAATATGACGAAGTGTCGGTAAAACCGGCAAAATATCAAAAATTTGAAGCTGCTTATCCGGATGTTCCTTTATCGTTCGCATGGTTACAGCCTTTTAACGAAGATTTTTTTAGAAGAATTGAATAACAATTTTAATATTTCGGAAATTTGATACAGTCTTTCGACGGTTAATTTTGTTTTTCCATTTCCGATCGATCTTGCGGTATACAACCGGAATTATAGAAAATTCATCCGTCATATTTTCAAAAGTATCGATTTTGCACAATCACCACGTATATTACAGTCCTCACAAGTTCCTTTGAGATAAAACTGCATATCGTCTATCCTGCCACGGAAATCTTCGGGTAGAAACTTTTCTATATCCATCTCCAAATCAATGATTTTCCCGCAGTTCTTGCAACGGAAATGTGCATGGGGTCCCGTATGTCCGTCGAAACGGGCATTCTTCTCGTCTATTCCGATGTACGTTGCCGCGCCATGCTCGACAAACAGTTTTAATGTGTTATATACTGTTGTCTTCGATAATGTAGGTATTTGCTTTCGTAAAACTTCAAATATTTCATCTGCTGCAGGATGCGTTCTGTTATGATTTAAATAACGCATAATTGCAATACGCTGAAACGAAGGACGTATACCGAATCCTAATAAATACTGACCTGTAGTATCCATAAATCCCGTGTGTTTATTACAAATTTAAATTGATTACAAAATTAGGAATAAAAAATAGAATCAACAAATAAGCCAATGTTACCGTTTGTCAAAAAATGTTTTCCGCACGTCTAATATGCTATTTATAAGCCTTTATGATCGTTTCAATACTTTCCAATCCTTTACGAAAAATTATTTTCCGAATAAAAGATTTTATAAATCCTAACCCATATCCATATATCTGTATAAATGAAGCGATTAAAGAAAGCCCTGCGATCCGTAAGTTTTTGGTCTTTATCAGCGAATCGAAAAACAGGAGAAGGATATAAATTGCCGGAAAGGCAAGAAACCACCATGAAACGAATAAAACCGGTATAATCAGGGCAACGCTTCCCAAGACAAAAAGCGCAGGCAGCATATGTACCGGCTTCAGGGAGTAGGGGTACAGTTTATAAAGATTAACACGCGCCTGACCGAAAATATTGACCTGCTTATAAAATCGTCCCAGATTAACGCGGCGCTTATGGTAAACGTAGGCATCACGATACAGTTTTGTCGTGAATCCGGCATTGTTGATACGTATGCCGAGGTCGATATCTTCCCCATACATATCTTTGAACCCGCCTGCGGTTTCGTATACCGCACGTGAAAAGCCCATGTTGAATGTCCGCGGTTTGAATTTTTCCATGTTCACCTTCCCGCCGCGTATTCCTCCGGTCGTCCAGAAAGAAGTCATTGCGTAGTTGATCGCTTTCTGCATAACGCTGAATGACGGATGTTCTTTGTCCGGGCCGCCGAAGCAATCGGCATAATCTTCGCCAAGCATACGGTTTACCGTTTCAAGATAATGGGGAGGAATGATACAGTCGGAATCAAAAAAAATGAAATAGTCGCCTTCGGCATTCTTCATGCCGACATTGCGGCTGTCGCTTCTACCGGAGTTTTCTTTTACTATATAACGGATGTTGATTTTCGGACGGAACTTTTTTACTTCATCCGCACATGGCCGGGGCGAACCATCTTCGACCAACACCAATTCGAAACCTGTATAGGTCTGTATAGACAAACTCTCCAGCAACTCATGCGCTTCATCCGGACGGTCATATATCGGGACAATAAGAGAAAAAAACATAACTGTAATCAATTATTACCAGACATTTCGAAAAAGTGCGAACACAGGACATGATGACGGCATATTCGTTTTCGCGATAATTCGAATTGAAAATCAACATAGTCGAATGTAGCCATGCTAACCCGTTATTTTTAATTCGTTTATGATTCGCGGACATTTTCCCCATTTTTCGATAATCCACAAGACATATCGTATATCTACGCTTATAGTGCGCTGCAACTCGGTCTCGAATGCGATATCTCCGCTCATTGCTTCCCAGTTCCCGTCGAAAGCCAGCCCTATCACCCGGCTGTTTTTGTCGAATACGGGGCTACCCGAACTGCCTCCGGTAATATCGTTGTTCGAAAGAAAACACAATTGCAGTTCGCCGTTTTCGCCGGCATAATTCCCGAAGTCGCCTCCGACTGCCATATCAATTATTTCCGGTTGAAGCCGGAACTCATAGTTTGAAGAATCTTCTTTTTCCAATAACCCTGATGATGTGGTATAATAGTTATACCATGTCGCATCAAACGGACGGTATCCTCCTATCGAACCATAACTCAGGCGCATTGTAAAATTTGCGTCGGAATAGAGGATACTGTCGGGATACATCTCTTGTAACGCTGCGAAATACAACCGTTTTCCCTTCATAATTTCATATTCGACGCCGCCTAAAGATTGTGCGACATCCATAATCGTCATAATAACGGATAACGATAGCCGTCCCGCAGGATCTTTCTTCATATATCTGTCGTATTTCTTTTTATCTTTCAGCAGTTCAACTATTTTTTCTTCGGACAGGACGGCTGTTTTTGCGAACAAATCATTTGCGTAGCGTTCATAGTCGCCTTTGTATTTTTTATCTATTTCGGGATAAATATCCGGCAGATATTCCGGGGGAACACGTTCTTTGACGATTTTCATCATTGCGGCAAGTGTTTTCTTGTCTAACTCGGCATCGTAATCTTTAAAAAATGGACGGATGCGGTCGTTCATGATGTCTTCTATATCTACGGTCGAGAGATTGTTATTGTCGATCTGTCCGAATATCCTTGTAAGGCGTATTATCTCCGTGCCGTTAGCGAACGCTTCGGTAAGATATGTAAGGTATTTCCGTTTTTCGTTTGTCAGGCGATAGTTTTCCTGAAGTAAGCGGAGGACGTTTCCGTAGGCGTCTTTTTTTCCGGATGACAGTATCCATTTGTCAAATGCATCTTCCTCTTTTTGCTTGCGTTCGATGACATTCCGGCTCATAAGACCACGGTTCATTCCGATGGAATTTTTCCAGTAATTGGCGCTTCCGGCATACTTGGAAGCATATTTTATACGTATGGCATCATCTTTCCGCATGGCTTCCTGCCATATATCCTGTTTTATTTTGCGCACTTCTATCCGTGGATTGTTCGCACTTTCGATGCGCTGTTGCGTTCCCCATGAAGAGAGGTAACGATCCGTACTGCCGGGAAAACCTATCGTCATGGCAAAATCTTTATCCCGATAACCTTGCACAGATATTTCCGCAACAAATTTCGGGCTGTACGGGCGGTTATTTACGTCGTATTCCGCCGGTTTGTTATCGGCGCCGGCATATACGCGAAACACAGAAAAGTCGCACGTATGGCGCGGCCACATCCAGTTGTCGGTATCGCCGCCGAATTTGCCGAGAGACGAAGGCGGGGCAAAAACCAAACGTACGTCGTGATACACATCGTACACGACCATATAATATTTGTTCATGTTGTAGAAAGGTACAATTTCGGCTTCGACAAAACGACCCTGCTCGACGGATTCCGTTATTATTTTTCCGATTGAATCGGTAGCGACAAGACGTTGGTATTCGTCGTCAATATGCGATATTTTGGGGACGATACTGTCGGTTACGTCGATCGTTTCTTTAAGATAACGTACGCTCAATTCTTCTGCCGGGAGTTCGGCGGCATTATTTTGTGCAACGAACCCGTTTTGCAGGTAGTCGTGCTCTACACTGCTGAGTTTTTGAATGGAACTGTAACCGCAATGGTGATTGGTGAAGACAAGTCCTGTTTCCGAAACCGTGATCCCGGTGCATCCTCCACCGAAAATAACAACGGCATTTGCCACACATGGCGAGTCTTTGTCGTAAATATACTTATAATCGTGCATGAAGCCAAGTTCTTTCATGCGGGCCAAGTTTTGTTCGCGAAGTTCGTTAATAATCCACATGCCTTCGTCGGCATAAACATTATTCAATCCGGTAAGCAACAATAAAAATCCTATTTTTTTCGTTAAATTCATAATTGTTTGTCAATAATTTTGTATATTTAGCTACGATGAATATACCTGATGATATAATCGGGGGGCAAATGTATGAAAAATAATCGGAGAAAACGAAATCTTTCATTATTTTATAATCCGGGGTCGATATAATCAAACCGGCAATTTAACCCAAAACACGGTTAAATCTTTTTTTGAGGTGCTATTGATCTTTTTGATCCGTTATTCCGAAAAAAAACATTATTTTTGTGACGACATAAAAAAACGAAAGGCGGCGGTGGTCGTGGTGTGCTGATAGCAAACCCGATCGGTACTGGCCAGGAGTTGAAGGATCTGCGCAACGAGTTGTGGATCGTTCAGGTGCCGGAGCTTCAAGGCCGCCGTCGCAACGATCTGGAAATACTGCTAAGCATATTCGATCAGGAGAACCGAATGAGCGACCATCACATACTGAATCTGAACGTAGAGCGTTTTTCGGACGAGTACCGTCCCATAGTGCGCCGCTTGCAACAGGCCATCGCCGACAGAGAAGTGCGGGAAGCGATGGATGTGGAAGACGACGTCGTGGAACATTTTCGCACCGAAGAACGTATCAGGCAGAATATTATTGCCGAACAGGAGGCTGCCCTTGCCGTATAATAAGCGATGCGAAGTAAACAGTATATAATGGATTCTCCGGCGTCCTTGACATGATAAGGATATCTCTCTGCATACCACAGGCA
>JAITBC010000169.1 GCA_031283785.1 Tannerella sp.
CAATTTGTGGGGAATGGGGCTAAAGCCCTTGCAGAGGCTTTCTTTCCGGGCTTTAGCCCCATTCTACTCACCTTGCCGTTGGTTTTAACCAACGGAGCAGGGTCAGCACCGCCCGATGCTTCGATGCAGCACCGCCCGGTGCTTCGACAGGATTCTGCTTTACCTTCTACGGCCATCATTGGATTACGGTAAGCGTTTCGCTGTAAGTGACGGTGCGGGGATCGTTCAGCAAGGCGCTTGAGCTGCTGTACCGTGTGACAATGTAAAGCTGGTAGTGGCCTGGGTTCAGGGTAGCGGGTACGCGGGCAATGATCTTTTTCGGATCGTTCTGAATAAGTCGCGTGTCGATCCTGAACGATGGCGGAGGCGTGGAAGTCGAGTCGATGTAGGTCAGGAAGACGCCGAGGATGGTCTCCTTTATGGGGGCGATCCTGATTTTGTTACCCTCGATAGCGATGTCTTCGTCCCGGTGAATGATGCCTTTGGCCTCTCCGGTAGAGAGGTCGGTCACCAGTCCGATATATGCGCCGCCGTCGCGAATGCCGAGCACTTCGATGTCAACTTCTTCCGTGAGGGCTTTGCGCATCTCGGCGCCGGGCGAGATGTCGAGGGTAATGCGGTGATGAGCCGCGTCGAAGCGGTGAGTAGCTCCGAGCCAGTTGCCCAGCACACGTGGCGAGAAGTGCGCCACGCCATCCAGCACGCTTGAGCCGGAGAGGAGCATTTCGCGTTTGATACGATCGCCGTGATCAAAGATAGAGAGGAGGGTTTCGAATTGGATTTCGGAACCTTCTTCAATGATGCGCCGTGCAAGTTCTGCGTTACGCATGGTGTGACCGGAGGTTGATACTTCTGCGTAGTAGTCGTTCTCTACGTCCTTCGTCATGAGGTTGGGTCGAAGCCAGAGCTTCCATAAAAATTTCTTAGCCATAGTTCTTTAGTTTTTAAATTGTTTATAATACATTATTTTAATAAAGGTGTTTACAAAGCTGTCTATTTGCGTCATTTTAATAAGAGTGTTTACAAAGCAGTCCATCAATTGCCGGCCACAATTTTGAACGTCATCCGCTCGCCGTTTTTTTGCGCTGCGAGGAAGTATAATCCCCGTGCGAGGCGGCAGTAGACGGTCTCGTCCGGCGTGGCGCACGTGAAAGCGGCAACCGTATGCCCGCTCGCGGTGACGACGTAGCAGCGCCAGCCTTCCAGCCCGTGCAGGCGTAGCGTATTGCCGGAGTGGAAGGCATAAGCTTCGTGAAAGGCGGTTGCCGGCATGTTTCCCGACTGGTTTGAAACCGTGACGCGGCACGTGGCCTTGAATCCTCCGTCGGCTGTGGTAGCGGTGACGTCCGCCGTGCCGGCGGCGAAAGCGACGACCGCCCCGTTGACCGTCACTTCGGCAACGGCTGGGCGGGACGACTGCCACGTGACGCCCCTGTTCGTCGCATTTTGCGGCGCTACGGTAGCGGTGAGGCGCAGCGTTTCTCCCGGTTGCATGTCAGCCTGCGTGGCCGACAGCGTGACGCCGGTAACGGCAATGCTTCCGCCTCCTCCGTCCGGCCCGGAGTCGGTTTTTACCGTCACGCGGCACGTGGCCGTAAATCCCCCGTCGGCTGTGGTGGCGATGACGTCGGTTGTGCCGGCAGCCGTTGCTATGACGACGCCGGCAGCCGTCACCCCGGCGACGGCTGGGCGGGACGATCGCCACGTGACGCTCCTGTTCGTCGCGTTCTGCGGCGTGACGATAGCCGTAAGCGTCCATGTATCGCCGGGCGTCAGCGTCAGTTGCGTTCTGTCCGTCGTAATGCCGGTAACGGCAACAGGTTGCGGGTCTGGATCAGGGTCGGGATCAGGATCGGTCGAATTTGTTCGTACGGTGACTTGACAGGAAGCGATATGATATCCGTCGTTCGAGATAGCCCGGACGACGGCCGTTCCCGTCGCGACAGCCGCGACCGTCCCTGTGGCGTTGACCGTGGCTACCGCCGTCGCATCGCTTTTCCATGTTATGGCTTTGTTCGTAGCATTGGCGGGTGTGACGGTGGCGGTCAGCGTTGCGGTCTCGCCCGGATGCAGCTCGATCGAAGCATGGCTGAGCGCAATGTCCGCGACGAAAACGGGCACGGCGGCGTCTTTGCCCGTCAGGTGCAGATCTTCGGCGCCTGATATTTCGGTAGACGTTTCTCCCAGCCATCCGCAATACTGGTTTACGCCGGTATAGACCTTCACGAAATGGATGCCGGCGAGTTGTACGGGCGTCCCGCCGTCGTCGACCGCCCATTCGATGTTGAAGCCCGAACGGTTGTCGTTGTTGGGTTGATTGTCGGCATATCCCCAGTGATAGGCGTAGAGCACGTAATACGTACCTTTTCCGCTTTCATCAACATAGTTGTCGGCAAGTTTCGTCCCCCGGAAGGAGAGCGTTTCGTCCGTAATCCATTGCGGGTAATAAGGTTGGGAGTAATAGACGTTGCGGTAGACGTATCCCTCGCCGTGTCCGTCGGTTGTCCAGCGTATATAGGTGAGGTCGTTGATGTAGGGGTAATTGGGGTCGGGCGTGCGCGCTTTGTTTTCATCGGGTTTGTAGTAGGTTATTTGGTAGTTGCTGACGGTTTGCGGGCGGCGGTATTCGCTGCCGGCCAGTTCGTACCACGGGTCGTCGGGCTGCCCGTTGCCGTTGACGTCGCGCGAGACCATGACGATGCCCGGCTCGCAGCTGCCGCCCTCGCGCGAGGCTTCGCCGTTGGGGTTGTCGGAGGCGTAGAAGGCGTTACCGAGTATGCGGAAGTCGTATTTGCCGGCTACGTTACGCACCTCGTGGTCGAAGCCGAAGACGACGTATCCGCCGTAACCGCCGAGCGTGACCGCGCCTTCGTTGTGATGCGTTCCGGCAATTAGTTCTTCCACCTTGCGGTTCATGTCCGTCTGTGTATCGCCCGTCCTGTATGCGGGCATCTCGTTGACAAACTGTCCGGGTGCAGGCACATAATCGTACACCTTATGAATGTAGGGCGACTGCGCGTGATCCGGCAGGCACATAACGACAACCGTCCAGGCTGTCAATAAAAATCTAACCGTTGTTCTCATTTTATTTCATATCGTTTTTAAATTACGCATATGATCCGACTACCCCCGCCCGTCGTGGTAATGAAGTTTCAAAAATAATGTTTGGGATAAACGCGAACAGGAAATCAGGAAATTCCCGCACCGATTTGTCTCAAGCTTTATTCCTCGAAAGCTTCAAACTCATATAAATGATTTCGGCAGGTCTTCTGACTTGCTCTCGGACGAAAACGCCTTCCCGATTTCTCAGTGGCTTCAGAGATATTTTCGCCGTTTTTTTCAAAAACAATGTGTAATTGAAAAAGAGCTTACAGCAGCGGGTCTGTTCAGGATTTGCACCTGATTCCCTTTTCAATGCGTCTTCCGGACAGGAATAGCATCACCAAAATCACGGCAAAGATAATGAAAATCTATCGGAAACAATCCAAATAAACGGTGAATTTTTGTGTCAAGGTAAATTCAAACGGAAAATTCATTTATGAAAATTGTGTAATTCGATAAAACCGGTTATCTTTGTCAACGGAATAAAAATTTAAAATCACAGGGATATGGCGAAAAAAATTCTGATATTCTGTCTTTTGGCGATAGCGTCAAGCGGGTTGATAAATGCCCAGAACTGGAGCAGGGAAGATTCGTTATGGCTTAGAACTGTCATTGGAGGCAATGGAGACGTCAAAATAAATGAAGATACAAAAAAAGCAATCGAAGAAGGACGCTTAATTGTACCTCCATGGATGAAAAATTCCGAAAACAAGGTGGACAATGTCGAAATACTGAAGGATTTTGATGATGCCGGGAGGTTCGATTCCGTCAGAGTTCAAAGTATTGACCCTTACTCAATGCCTCCGGCCGTTTTTGCGCTCTACGTATTATATATGCATAAGGTTGATTCGATAAATGCGAGCATGACCTGTTTGCTTTCGGCAGAAGAACAGGAGAGTCTCGCGTCGTTTCTGCCTCCCGAAGCCCGAAAAGGCTTCTATGTATCAAGCGTAACCGGCGGCTTCGGCGGAATGGATTTCAACGATCTTTTAAGTATGACGTTCAGCCCGTCATACAGAAGGAAAAAGTATAATGCCAAGTATGCTGTCGCATATAAAAATTATTATGACGCAGGAATTATGCCGCCGAAAGGTCTTACCGAACAGGAACGGAAGAGAATACGTCAGGATCTGAGGAATTTCAAGGTATCAAAAGATGTAACAATCGGCATGAAAAGACACGGTATCGATGATTAAAAACGGATAGCCCGAAAATGCCTCCGTAAAAAAACACGATCATTATCTATCGCTACATAACTTTTTTTTTATACTTTTGCGGTTCAATTTAACGCAAATTATATACAAAACGATGAATATATCTTTTAACTGGTTGAAGGATTATCTGTCATTCGACATGAATCCTGCTGAAACGGCATCAGCGCTTACTTCGATAGGCCTGGAAACGGGTGCGGTAGAAGAAATGCAGACAATAAAAGGCGGTCTCGAAGGATTAGTGACAGGCGAAGTGCTGACTTGCAGGGCACATCCTGACTCCGACCATCTCCATCTTACAACCGTAAATATCGGCGCGGGCGAGCCGTTGCGCATTGTGTGCGGCGCTCCGAACGTTGCCGCCGGGCAAAAAGTGATTGTCGCCACGGCAGGGACGACCTTATACGACGGCGATAAGGAATTTAAAATCAAAAAAAGCAAAATCCGCGGACAGGAATCCTTCGGTATGATTTGTGCTGAAGACGAGATCGGCATCGGAACAGACCATTCCGGCATTATTATACTCCCGGACGATGTGCCGGTCGGCATGCCGGCAAAGGAATATTATAAAATAGAAAATGATTTTGTCCTCGAAACGGATATCACGCCTAACCGCATAGACGGCGCATCGCATATCGGCGTAGCACGCGATCTGGCGGCATACCTTAAACAGGCGGGAAAGCGCTGCGAGCTTAAAAAGCCGCCTGTTGATGCGTTCCGTATCGACGATCCGTCGCCGGCTGTTTCCGTAGAAGTGAAAAACACCGAAGCCTGTATCCGCTATTCGGGAGTAACCATTAAGGGGGTTACCGTCAAAGAAAGCCCTGACTGGATGAAAAACCGCTTGACGGCGATCGGATTACGCCCGATAAATAATGTGGTAGACATCACAAATTACGTTTTACACGAACTGGGACAACCGCTGCACGCCTTCGACGCAGAAAAAATAAAAGGCGGCAAAGTAGTCGTTAACACGGTCTCCGAAGGCACGAAATTTGTTACGCTCGACAACGTCGAACGAACGCTGACCGACCGCGACCTGATGATTTGCAACGTCGACGAACCGATGTGTATCGGCGGCGTGTTCGGCGGCCTCGATTCGGGCGTTACGGAACGAACGAAGGAGGTGTTCCTCGAATCCGCATGTTTCAACCCGACATGGATACGTAAGACGTCTCGCCGCTTCGGTCTCAATACCGATTCTTCTTTCCGCTTCGAACGAGGGCTTGATCCGGACGGGACAATTTACGTGCTTAAACGTGCCGCACTGTTAATACGGGAGCTTGCCGGAGGAAAAATAACAGGGGAGATTCAGGATGTTTATCCCGTTAAAACGGCCCCGTTCGACGTAAATGTCACGTATAAAAAAATAACCGCGCTTGCCGGCAAGGAAATTCCTGCCGATACAGTCAAAAGTATATTGTCATCGTTAGAGATTGAGGTTACATCGGAGACGCCGGAAGGCTTGTCGTTACGCGTTCCTGTTTACCGGTACGATGTCAGACGCGAAGTCGACGTCATTGAAGAGATTCTGCGTATCTATGGATACAACAACATTGAATTTAGCGATCATATCCGTTCGACGTTAAGTTATCAGACGCCGACCGACGTAAGCTACAAGCTGGAAAACCTTATCTCCGAACAGCTATGCGGAGCCGGTTTTAACGAAATACTGAACAATTCCCTGACGCGTTCCGCATATTATGACGACCTTTCGGCGTATCCTGCGGCAAACTGTGTGATGCTCAGGAATCCTTTGAGCGCAGATCTGAATGTCATGCGCCAAACATTACTTTTCGGCGGACTTCAGAGTGTGGAGTTTAATATAAAACATAAGAATAGGAACATCCGTTTCTTTGAATTTGGGAATTGCTATACACGCAATGAAGAGCGCCGTAAAGAAGGGGAAGCCCTTTCGGTATACAGGGAAGAATATCGCCTTGGATTATGGATTTCCGGTAACCGTACAGAAAACAATTGGGCGCATCCGAACGAAAAAACGTCCGTTTATGAACTCAAAGCGCATATCGAAAACATCATGAGGCGGTTAGGTATAAATGTGGAAAAACTTGTGTGGGACAATTCCGACAGCGATATATACAGTCCGGGACTGGTAATCGCAACACCGTCGGGACACAAAACAGGAACATTCGGGATTGTCGGGCGTAAGATACTGAAAAGTATGGATATCGAAAATGACGTCTTTTTTGCGGAACTTTCGTGGAATGTATTAATCAGGGAATCGAAAAAGCTCCGGATCACGTCCGGCGATATCCCGAAATTCCCCGAAGCCAAAAGAGACCTTGCCTTACTGATCGATAAGAACGTCACATTTGCCGACATAAAGAAAATCGCCATGGAAAGCGAACGCAAACTGTTGAAAAATGTAGTATTATTCGACGTATATGAAGGGAAAAGCCTGGTATCCGGCAAAAAATCTTATGCCGTGAGCTTTTGTCTGTACGACAGGGAAAAAACGCTTAACGACAAGGAAATAGATGCCGTCATGTCAAAAATACAAAAAAGACTGGAAGAAAAACTCGGAGCGCAATTAAGATAAAACACAGTGGAAATAAACATTTAAATAAAAATTACAATCATATATCATATTTATGGGAAGAGCGTTTGAATACAGAAAAGCAAGGAAATTAAAACGTTGGGGTAACATGGCCCGTGTCTTTACTAAATTAGGAAAAGAAATAACGATTGCAGCCAAATCGGGCGGGGCTGACCCCGAAACAAATCCCCGTTTACGTGTGCTGATGCAAACGGCAAAAAAGGAAAATATGCCGAAAGATAATGTGGAACGTGCCATAAAAAAAGCTACATCCAAAGACTTCACCGACTATAAGGAGGTGAATTACGAAGGATATGGCCAGTATGGTATTGCCATTTTTGTGGAAACGGCAACCGACAATACCACCCGCACGGTAGCAAACATACGCAGCTATTTCAACAAACATGGCGGATCGCTCGGCACTACCGGTTCGCTGGAGTTCCTGTTCGACCATAAATGCGTCTTCCATATCGTCAAAAAAGAAGGACTGCTCCTGGAAGACCTCGAATTCGAACTTATCGATTATGGTGTGGACGAAGTGGAAGAGGACGAAGACGAGATAATCCTGTACGGAGATTTTGCTCAGAACTCGGCGATACAGAAATACCTCGAAGACAACGGATACGAGATCACGTCAAGCGAGTTCGTCCGCATACCGAACGATGTAAAAGAGGTAACACCGGAACAGCGCGAAACGATTGAGAGACTAATCGAAAAGATTGAAGATGACGACGATGTCCAGAACGTCTTCCACAATATGAAAGATGACGGTTCTGTCGAATAAAGAAAGAGAGAGCCTTTCCGGTTTTTAAATATAATATTCGGCAACGTCGAGGATGCCGGCGCGAATAGCATATTTCACGGCCTCGTGTACATTATTTATATCTAACTTCCGGAATATGTTTTTTCTGTGGGAATTGACCGTATGGAAACTCAGATTCTTCTCGTAAGCTATTTCCTTAGTTGTCTTTCCCAGTGCGATCTCGTGCAGGATAGTCTTTTCCGAAGTCGTGAGATGAATATCTGCGGCAGAGTCGATGTTTGCCGGGTTTTCACTTTCAATAATTTGTTCTGCGGATTCACAAACATACGGAATGCCGATCGACGTATTGTGTAAAGCTTTCATAATCTCCTTTTGGGAATCATTTTTCATCACGATGCTGATTGTAGGATCGGAAAGTAGAACATAACGAAGAAAATGCATCCCTAATTCGCCTGAAAAAAGTATCCACCTCGAGGCTTTTGCCGCAGCTTTAACATTCAGCATTTGTTGCATGGATGTAAAATCAAATAAAGTATAATCCAAAATGACGATCGCATCGGGATAAATGCATAATTTCCCCTGTAATTCGTTCATTGTCCCGACACGAACAATAATTTCTATTCCTGTTCGCTTAAGGAGAACGGAAATTCCTTCGTTTGTGACAAATTGATTGTCTGCCAGAATACAGGTTTTCATTTTACAACTTTTAGGGTAAATAACTTCGAGGTGCAAAGGTAGTCATTTTATCCGTGGTAAAAATACCACAAATGTGCTATTTTTTATGTCTGATTTATGCCATACATTTGCGGCAAATTATAAACCATTGAAATATAAAAAATAAAAACGATTATGGCAAAGATTGCAAAAAAACTGACAGAACTTGTAGGTAATACCCCATTGGTAGAATTAACCTCATTTAGTGAACATCTTTCGTTAGCTGCACGGCTGATAGGGAAAATTGAGTATTTTAATCCGTTAGGAAGCGTAAAAGACCGTATAGCGCTGGCTATGGTAGAAGATGCCGAAAAGAAAGGCGTCCTTTCACCGGAGGCAACTATTATTGAGCCGACAAGCGGAAATACCGGTATAGGACTTGCTTTTGTAGCTGCTACCAAAGGCTATAAACTTATTCTTACGATGCCGGAAACCATGAGCCTTGAGCGGCGCAACTTATTGAAAGCCCTGGGTGCAACGCTTGTGCTTACCTCCGGTGCGGAAGGAATGAAAGGTGCAATCGCTAAGGCGGAGGCGCTGAATAAGGAAATCGCCGGTTCCATTATCTTGCAGCAATTCAACAATCCGTCCAATCCTGAAATTCATCGGACGACGACAGCCGAAGAAATATGGCGCGACACGGACGGGCAGGTAGATATATTTGTTTCCGGGGTCGGAACGGGAGGAACCGTTAGCGGAGCCGGGAAAAGACTGAAAGAGCTTAATTCCCAACTGAAAGTATATGCCGTAGAACCGGCAGATTCGCCGGTACTTTCGGGAGGATCGCCCGGAGCGCACAAGATACAGGGTATCGGAGCCGGTTTTATTCCTGAAAATTATGATGATTCGGTTATAGACGAAATTATCCGCGTTACAAATGACGATGCGATACGGACCAGCCGCGAACTGGCGAAAACCGAAGGCCTCCTGGTCGGCATATCGTCGGGAGCTGCCGTATATGCCGCCGCCCAACTGGCTAAATTACCGGAGAATAAAGGCAAAAATATCGTTGCGATATTGCCGGATACGGGCGAACGTTACCTCTCTACGATCCTTTATGCTTTTGATGAGTATCCATTATAATTAAATGAAAAATCACTACTGACCGACTAAATTATTCCGCATGAAAAAGGGCGACCGTTGTCAGGTCGCCCGAAAGTTGTAATTTTGTAATTGCAACTGATTAAATATCAATAATATAAAAATAAAACCGAATTTTAGTCGGTTAATAGTGATCTGGAACCTTTTTGACGACGAGAACTATCGTTGGCGTTACCGGGGAGATATTCATAACAATATAGATAATTCCAATTATTCCGGCAGGGTGTTTGCTCTTGTACATGACGGGAGAACTCCGGATAATAGTAATTGGTGGAATCCCGGAAACGACGGCGATGCATTAGAAATTTATATTCCCGGCGCCGGTCGGTCGTTAGTGCCTTTCCCGCTATATTTTACAGTGGATATGGGGCGGAAAGGAATTTACAGCCGTTTCAATATCATACCTCGGCAGCGCTCTCCTGACTATTCGGCGGCAATTCCTATAGATTTCGAAATATGGGGAACAAACCATCCTAAACTTACTACCGAAGTGGACGACGGTAGCAGGGAAGCCAACCTGTCATACTGGACAAACTGGCCTCAAGCCAACGGCACTGATACCTGGAAAAACGACGGATGGACAAAAATTGCCACCTGTAAATTGGTTCTCTCGTCGGGCGAATCGAAATATGTCGCCGGAATGGCGTTGTCAGATGAAGACCTTAGCAATTACAAGACAAACGGATTTGAATTTATTGTAAATGAAGGCATAACCGAAGGTTTCCGTTACCTGCGTTGGGTAATAAATGACACAAATACAGGCCAGAAATGTCTCCAGATATGCGAAATAAGGCTCTGGGGGACGTACAGTGACTGAAAAAATTATTTCGTATCTCTATACAGTCAAAAATACCGCACAAGTTGCCGATTAATGCATTTAATTTAAAAATGATTATCTTTACACCGAGATTTACAGTTGTAGAACAGTTATAAAAAATAGATAAGTCATGCAACCATTAGCAATAGATACACAGTCGTTCGAAGATTTACGTAACAACGGGTGCGTATATGTGGACAAAACCGTAATCATCTACAGGATGATTACAGTGGATGGATTTATTTTCTTTTACGACCTGGCCGGTTCGGAAAATCATTATTGGTAAGTACCCTGGAAGCAATATTCAAGGGACGGAAAAAGTTATTCAAAGGTACTTACATCTACGACAAATGGGAATGGAAACAACGATATCCGGACAAACATTTGTATTTGGTTTTCCTTATCGGCGCACTGAAACAGATACACGACCGGCAGTATTACAATAAATATCTTGGAAAAGTCCTTCTTCCGGAAATCGCTTTTTCGGGAAAACAACCCGGATGCAGGATGGAGATATTAAATTGTCGAATATAAAAATTGTATGTAAATGTAAAAAATATTTACCAATTTAATGTAGAACTTATGAATACAACAAGAAGAAAATTTTTAAAGGCTACTGCAGCAGGGGCTGTGGTTTCCGCAATTACACCGTCCGTGTTTGGGAGCGAAGCGAAGGTTCCCGTTAGCCGTCCGACGGTTATTCCGAAAGAAGCGTTTGGCGCCAACGACCGCATTCGTGTGGCCGTACTGGGTGTCAACGGTCGCGGACAGAATCATGTCGAAGAAGTGATGAAACAGCAAAATGCCGAAGTAGCTGTCCTGTGCGACCCCGACTTGGTTGTCCTTAATCAACAGGCAAAAAAGTTTGACGAGAAGTACAAAAAGAAAGTTGCCGTCGAACAGGATTTCCGGAAGGTCTATGAAGACAGGAATATCGACGCTGTATCGCTTGCTACGCCGAATCACTGGCATGCTCTTCAGGTCATCCTTGCTTGTCAGGCCGGAAAAGACGTCTATGTTGAAAAGCCTGCCACCCACAACATTTACGAAGGCGGCAAGATGATTGAAGCGGCTTACAAATACAACCGTATCGTGCAGCACGGCGTACAGTTGCGCAGTTCGGTTGCGATTCGTGAAGCGATTCAGCATTTGCGTAGCGGGCTTATCGGGAGAGTTTATATGGCTCGCGGACTGGTCTATCGCTGGCGTCCCGACATTGGGAACAAAGGCGTTACGAAAATTCCCGAAGGACTGGATTACGACCTTTGGTGCGGACCGGCTCCCATGGTGCCCTTTACACGCAACCTTGTACACTACAACTGGCATTGGCACTGGAACTACGGCAACGGTGACGTCGGCAATCAGGGCATTCACGAAACAGACCTCTGCCAATGGGGGCTTGATGTCGGTCTACCGGAACGCATTACCTCGATGGGCGGTAAATTCCTTTGGGACGACTGCAAGGAAGTCCCGGAAATCCAGACTTCCATATATCACTATCCGAAGCAGAAGAAAATTATTCAGTTTGAAGTGCGCAACTGGTGCACCAACCTTGAAGACGGAGCCGGAGTAGGCAATATCTTCTACGGAGATAAAGGCTATATGGTTGTAAAGGGTTACGGGACGTATGAAACGTATCTCGGCGAAAAGCGGGAAAAAGGTCCCTCACGTTCCGAGAGCGGCGAATTGACGCTGCATTTCAAAAACTGGTTCGATGCCATCCGTGCAAGAGACATGAGTTTGCAAAACGCGCCTGTAGAAACAGGACATCTTTCGTCGGCGCTCGCACATCTCGGGAATATCTCGTATCGTCTTGGTAGGCAACTTGATTTCGATCCTGTATCGGAGCAGTTTATCGGAGATGAAGACGCCAACCGGATGCGTACTCGTGAATACCGTCAGCCATATATTGTACCGGAAAAAATTTAATACATTCAAATTATGAAAACAGTATCGATACTGTTAGCATTTTTTCTTTGCGGGCTTGTATCCTGCACTACATCAAAGATATCGCCCACGTATGCTGTTTGCAGCAAGTTGTCCGATTATCCTGCGTTACAAGCAGCCGGCTATAATTTTTTTGAGCCGACGGTGAGCGCGTTTCTTTCGCCTGCGGAAAGCGATTCCGTCTTCCTGTCTCATCTGGCGGAAATGAAAGAACTGGACGCTCACCCCATTTCCTGTACAATATTTCTTCCGGGGGGCTATAAGGTAGTCGGAGAAGCGCCGCGACACGACGATATTGTAAATTGGGGCGAAAATCCGTTTCGGAGATGCGTTTTTTTCTTCTCGTTATAATTGCATACATCAAATGCATTTCGAAAATTATTTCTGGTGAAGTAAACTTCAATGTTTATTTGAATGATTTCTGATAAGT
>JAITBC010000248.1 GCA_031283785.1 Tannerella sp.
TCCCAAACGCCCCAATCGCCAAATCGCCGCCGTACTTTTTCATCCCGTTATTCACAAGAATGACAATAAAACAGGATGCGACATTCATAAGGAACGGAGACAGTCCTATCGCCAGCATATCCTTGATCAGGCGGAAATCGGGACGGAAAATGCCTTTATGAAGATGTAAAAGTTCATTCTTGTCCCTGAAAATATTCATCTGCCATATAAGGGATACTATCTGTGCTAATATCGTAGCAATCGCAGCTCCTTTGATACCCCATCCAAAAGCGAAAATAAAAATCGGGTCCAATATCGTATTCAAGATAACTGTCGTAATCGTAAGCGTCATCGCTTTTCGGGGATGTCCGGATGAACGTAATACGTTATTTAGCCCGAAATAGAGGTGGGTTATAACATTTCCTGACAATATGATTCCCATATATTCATGGGCATAATATATCGTATTTTCACTTGCGCCGAAAAAATACAGTACAGGGTCCATAAACACAAGTGATATGACAGTAAATAAAACGCCGATGCCGATGTTCAATATAAAAACATTGCCTAATACTTTCTGTGCGGCTGTATAATCTTTCTGTCCTAATTTGACGGATATGATCGTACTTGCCCCGACACCTACCAGTGTGCCGAATGCCGCCGCGATGTTCATAAACGGGAATGTCACGGCAAGGCCCGAAATAGCCAGTGCGCCAACCCCTTGCCCGATGAAAATACTGTCTACCATGTTATACAGTGAAGCTGCCGTCATCGCAATAATAGCCGGTACGGCATACTGTCTCAGCAACTTACTTATCTTTTCAGTGCCGAGTTCCGCAGGAATAAACTGTTGTGACATTTATCTTGTTATTTCAGTGCATCTAATTGCTTTTGTGCAGCGTCTTTGAGCTTATTTTCTTTCTCTTTTGCATTATCTATTGTAAGCTGATAATACTTTTTTGCATTATCTTTATCACCTTTCGCCTGGTATACATATGCAATATTATATTTAAGAATTGAATCGCCGGGCTTAATTTTATCCGCTGTCAAAAGAACCTCCAGCGATTTGTCAAAATTCTTCCTGTTAATGTTTATGGTAGAAATATTCAGCAGGCTCTGCGTATGTTTCGGATAATATTTGAGCATCTCTTCTGAGATATCGATGATCTTTGAATAAAGGGCAGTATCCCCCGTAGAAAACATGATCTCCTGAAAATCCTGAACAGCCCCGTATAACATATCCTCCGGCCGATCCAGCAATCTGAAATCTTCTCCCTTCCAGTTATTTTCAATCTTTTTCGAGTACTGTATCAAGTTGACGATTTCATCGGTAAAAAGTTTATAATCTTTGACTTTCCCCAGCATATAAATCTTGCCCATACGTATGTCGAAACGCGTAGGGAAACGCTCAATCCCTTCGGTTATAAAATTCAGCGCTTTTTTTACATATTCCATATCAAACTTAGTCGAATCCTTTTCCCTGCTTTTAAGGGTGAAAAAGTTAAAATAAGAAATATACAACTCCGCATCGTTCGAATCCGCCAAATCCCACGTACTGAGTATCTTTTCGGCTTTCATCATGTCTTTTGCCTCCAGCGCCGCTTTAAACTGCGCTTTAAACGACTGTCCGTACATGTTATATGAACAGAACAAATGGACTGTAACCAAAATGATAAGACTTTTTTTCATATATCTATCTATTATTAAAACTACTTCATTTTTCCTTGCCACGGCTATTATAGAATAACATCATGAGACGCGCACCGAACCGTTTTTTTGCTGAATATCATTACTTTATTCGACCAAAACGCCGTCTTATCCGGTAACGCATCCGGATTGTACCGCGGCAAATATACTGATTATTCAGGCTAAAAACGCCAATCATTCGTTTTTTTACAATTATTTTACCGTATTTTTGCCTTGTCATAATAATTATACAGGAAAAATGAATGGGCAAAAAAACAAAGTTAAGTAGCAAAATCATCGTTATGCTGTGCTGTTTATGTATTTCTGCCGGAATACGGGCACAACAGCAGGAACAGGAATTAACGCCGGGAGAAACTGCGAAACAGGAAATAGAGTCGCTTGAAAATACAGTCCGTAAACTTCGGAAATTTAATGTTTCGGGTTATATTCAGTCCCAATATCAGCAAGGCGGAAAAGACGCGGCGTTGACGGTAGGCGCACCGAACGAAGACCCCGAAAGATCATTCAGCCGGATAGGTATCCGCCGCGGACGTATCAAATTCGTTTACGAAGAAAACATTGCTTCCGGCACATTCCAATTGGATATCACCGAAAAAGGTGTCGGCCTGAAAGATGCATACCTGCAAATCAAAGTCCCTTGGCGGCATACATTGTCATTAAAAGCCGGCGTCTTCAACCGCCCTTTCGGAAATGAAATAAGTTATTCATCTTCCCGCCGTGAATCGCCGGAACGTTCGACGATCACCCAGACACTCTTCCCCGAAGAACGTGATTTGGGCGTTCAGTTCGTATTGCAGGCAGCCGGCACATCGCCATTACATTTTCTGAAATTGGAAGCCGGACTGTTTGCCGGTAACGGCGTCAAACAGGAGACCGACCGTCGGAAGGATTTTATCGGACGCTTATCTGCGGAGAGGAATCTCGGGAGCAATATAATAATCAGTGGCGGCATATCCTGCTACAATGGAGGCGTTTATCAGGGGAGTGAGACGATTTTCACAATGAAAGACAAAACGTTCGTCGCCGACAATAATTCTAAAAATAAAGGCCGATTTGCTAAGCGCGAGTATTTCGGCATAGACGCCGAGGCCGGATGGTCGGGCCTCGCCGGTATGTCGCGGCTACGGGCCGAATATTTGTGGGGCAAACAGCCGGGAAGCGTCGCCGGCAGTAAAAGCCCCAATACTTCGATCCTCCCTGTTTCCGACACCTACATCCGTGATTTCCGTGGAGGTTACATCATCTTCATACAGGATTTCGGACACATCCCGTTGTCGGTGGCGCTGAAATATGACCGCTACGATCCCAATACACAAGTAAACGGAAACGATATCGGGACAAATGGCACAAGCGCCGGCGATATTGCATCCGATGCTTTTGGCTTCGGACTTTTATGGCATGTTAACGATCATCTCCATGTGCAAGCTTATTACGAAATCAACAGAAACGAAACAACAGAAAACATGCTCGCCTACCGGAACGACCGTCAGGACAATGTCTTTACCCTTCGTTTACAATATAAGTGGTAGAAGTGGCGCAGGGCTGATCCATCCGTCTGTCGGCAGATATTACAACATGACTTATACGGTTGAAACGGAGATATCCCGGCGAAGATTCCATGATTTCATAATGTGCCAGCGCTAATATATCTTTGTATTCCTCTTCAAAACAGCTGCGAAGTGTTTTTGTTAACCCTGTACTTTCTGCTATATGCTCTAAAAGATATATATTCCCGTAATTCTTTGTAATTAATTGGGAGGGTATGGATTTTACATTATTTGACGAGGACTTGTCTTTCGCTCCAATATAAGTGCGTTTTTGTCGGGACTGCTGCTTATTTTTATCCCAATATGCTTCTACTCTGTACAGGTATATTTTACCTTTTACCTTCTGTTCTACGATATACGACATAGTTAATACTGTATTATAACGATGCAAAGGTAATACCTTTTTTCTGATTGACAAATATTTATCCGGTTTTTTTACATAGTTATTAAACGTTTTTCTCCAATTTAGGATATGACCGTGGAGGCAAGGGAAAATCGGAGATCAAAGGGATAAAAATAATGTCGATTCCGGCACGGCTTCCTTTGCCATCACGGGTATCAAACTGTATACGGGCGAAGTAGTCACGACGTTCAACATCACGAATCGGCAGCCATCAAACGCCCAATTCGTACTGTGATAAAATGGTTAACCGTTTTTGCACGCAGGAAACAAAAAAACAGAGAAAATACCGAATCGGAAATGACAGCATTGGAAACACTAAACCATCTTCCCCGCCATCAGGAAAAACGACAGAGATAGTGCCTTGCAGAGGATAAGATCAAAATTACGATTTGTTTGATTTTTTTTGTATTTAGCTTGATAGAAAAAAGCGAAAAATCACTCTAATAATAAAAATCTTTATTCAAACAATTAAGAAATATGAAATTTAAAACAGCAAATATTATATGGTACACAATATAAAAATGTACGGTTAACAGTATTATCCCCGTGAGACTTGCAATTCACTGCAAACATATATTCCATCGTTGGCGTAAAATCGTAAGTAAATAAATTGAATAGTGTCGCAGAGAGGATTGCTCACCTTCC